>JALFRV010000141.1 GCA_022778905.1 Prevotella sp.
CAAGCCCGTCAAGACCGGTTTCAGGCTCAATGCCATCGGGGACGTGCAGGTAGGCGACTACCAGGAGCTGGACTATGCCACGCGGACCCTGTGGCCCGAGCTGCTGTTGACGGACTCGGCCGACGTGAACATGTTCCTCGGCGATTTGGTCAACAACAATATCAGTTTCTATCCCGACATGCTTGCGCTGATGGACCGGCTGCCGTCGCAGTCGTGGACCCTGTCGGGCAACCATGACCGGGATAAGGACAGCATTGCCGAAAACCAGAACCGCACCTACAACAAGACCTTCGGGGCAGATGTATATGCCTTCAATGAGGGGCAGGTCCACTTCATTGTGCTCAACAACGTGCATGCCGACGGCAAGCGGGGCTATGTGGCCCGGCTGTCCGACCGCCAGCTCTCGTTTGTCAGGAATGAACTTGCGTTTGTTCCGGCAGACCGAAAGGTCGTGCTCAACATGCACATCCCGCTCGTCGGAACGAGCAATGCCGATTCGCTGCTTGCATTGTTGCAGGGCAGGGGAGAGGTGCTCGCCCTCACGGGACACACCCATCAGGTGCACCGATTCTTCCGGAAGGCGCAGGGAGTGAGCTTCCATGAGCTGAACGCCGGAGCCGCCTGCGGATTCTGGTGGGTCGGCGAGAAAGACTGGGATGGCGTGCCTGCGGCACTGATGCAGGGCGGGACGCCACGCTGTTACTTTGTGATCGACTTCAAAGGTGCCGACTACCGTTTCCGCTGCAAGGCCATCGGGCAGGATGCCTCGCGCCAGATGACCATTTGGGTGACGGGCATTGACACGCTCGATACGCACCTTCGCGACATGAGCAAGGCAGAACCCGGCACGGTGATGATGACCGTTTTCGGAGCCTGTGACAGTACGTCGGTGCGCTGCCGCATTGATGGCGGGGCGTGGGTGACATGCCATCGGGGCAAGATGGTGGATGTCAACGTGGCCCGCGCCCGCGAAATGAACCTCGCGGACGTATATCCCACGAAGTACAGCAAGGTCAATCCGCTCCGCAGCCGAAACTCTTCGCAGCTGTGGGCCTGTACGCTGCCCGCCGAATTTCGTCAGGGCGCACATCTCATAGAGGTGGAGGCGACGGACCGGTTCGGCTTTTCGGCCACTGGCAGACGCACGTTCTGCTTTCCGAGATAGATGGTGGTCACGTGGTAGAGCACCCTCGCGATGGGGCGTCAATGCCGCTTCTTTTAAAGGATTAAAGGTTGGAACGCATGGCACCATGCCCGTTCCGACCTTTTTCTTTGATGTCCTGACTTCGCAGTATGTGCGTTCACGGGCATGTCTTACGACGGAAAGGCCGGTCAGCATCAGTGTTTCCGTCCATTTCTTAAGAGGGGATGCCGGTCCGACATGTCTGTTTCCATGCATCGGGTGGTTGACAATATGCGTCCTTCGTCCAAGCCTTGGCGATTCTTCCGTATTCTTGTTGCCTGCATTTTTGTAACTGATTGATAATGAGTAGTTTTGTTATGGGCTGCGCAGAGCTATGCTTTTGGCCGTCCAAAGCTATCATATGGAGCGCCCAAAGCTATCCTTTCGGCGGCCCATATGATAGCTCTGCGCCGGCCATACGATATGTGTCCTTTTCCGGGGTATAAATGCACCGTCCGCGAGAGAGATTCTTTGCGGATTCTTTTACAAAATGATGAGGGGATGAGGGAGGAGATGATGAGATGATGAGGAGATGGAGGAGGACGTGATGAGGGGACGGGGGAGGAAAGATGAGGGGGATGAAAGATGAGGAGATGAGCTAAGATGACGAGAGATGAGAGGGGCAATGGAATGTTTCATCCTTCATCCCTCATCCCCTCATCACGTCCTCCCTCATCCCCCGACATCCTTCCTTGGTAAGCTTCCTCCATATTTATGCCCCCTGATCGCTTCTTTCGTTAGAATCAGGATGATTATTTTAGGCCTGTGTTTACGGAAAGTTGGGCGAAAAGGCGGTTTTTTTAAGATTTATTTAATATATTTGCAGTCCCATAACTATGTATAATTTGTTTTATTAATAGGTAACACGCCTTAATGTATGAACTATTAAATGAGTTTTATTAATCTAAATGCTGTATGAGAGAAAGAGATATTTCAAAAGTCAGGAAACCTGCCTCCTGTCGCTACGGTTTCAACGTTCAGAGATTTATTATTTCCCTTTTTGTTCTCCTTGCCTACTGCTCCGTCAGTATGGCGCAGATTGTTTCAGGAGCCTCTGGCGCGGTTACGGGCCGTGTTATTGACCGTAGTGGACTGCCTCTGCCTGGAGTCACGGTCAGCGTGGAAGGAAGAACGGGCAAGGCTGTTACAACCAATCTCAAGGGCGATTTCACGATCTTGGGGTTGAATCCGGAAAAAGCGCCGGTGCTTCGATTTTCATATATCGGCTTCGAAACAAAGACCATGAAAGCCGATTTCAAAAACACGATGTTCGTCATCCTTGACGAAGAGGCTAAGGATATTGATGAAGTGGTCATCACGGGTTATCAGGTGATGGACAAGAGAGAGTCCGCCAGCTCTGTCTTCTCGGTGAAAGCGAAGGACATCATGCTCAACAATGCCATGTCGGTCGATCAGATGTTGCAGGGCAAGATCCCCGGCATGTCGGTCATGACGACCTCCGGTGAGCCGAGCTCCACACCGAAGATCCGCATCCGCGGCAATGCCACGATCAACGGAAACAAGGCCCCGGTGTGGGTCGTTGACGGTGTGATCGTTGAGTCTGCCGTTCCTTTCACGGCTTCAGATCTCAACAGCGAGGACGCGCAATACCTGATCGGCAACGCCATTGCAGGCATAAACCCGCAGGATATTGAGACCATCACTGTCCTGAAAGATGCCTCCGCCACCGCCATCTATGGTGTGAAGGCTGCCAACGGTGTGATCGTTGTCACCACGAAGCGCGGAAAGACAGGCCCGGCCCTCGTTTCCTATACCGGAAGTTTGTCGCTCAACCAACGCCCGAGTTATGGAAATTTCGACCGCATGGATGCCGGTGAGCGTATGCAGTTGTCACGTGAGATCGTCAGTTTGGGCTACCGTTATCCGCGCATACCGTCGGGCGACTCCTACGAAGGAACGCTCCAGCGACTCTATCAGAAAGAATTGACGCAGCAGGAATTTGCCGACCGCATTGCCTATATTCAGAATCGGAACACCGATTGGTATAAGGAAATATTCCGCAACTCGGTGAACAACATCCACAATATCAACGTTTCGGGTGGCGGACTGAACTCGGATTATTACTTCTCGGTCGGTTTCAACGACAACCTCGGTGCCACAAAGGCGTCCCATTCGCAGCGTCTCACGGCATTGGCAAAACTCAATGTGAAGATCAGCAAGCGTGTGGACGTAGCCGGAAAGATCAGCTACAACACCAACACCAACTACGGCTATTACCCGTCAGTGAATCCCCACATGTATGCCTACAGGACTTCCCGGACACTCGCTCCTTACAATGAGGACGGCTCTTATGCCATGTACGACAAGGGATTCGGTTATCAGTACAACTTCCTGAAAGAGCAGGATCTGACCGGACAGAAGGGCCAGACCAATTCCTTTGAAGGCGTGTTTGACCTGAATGTGAAGCTCTTTGACGGTCTGAGCTATCAGGGCGTGTTCTCTTATCAGAACACCAACTCGTCCCAACGCAGCTGGGCAGAGGAAGAATCGTATGCCATCGCCGAGATCAGAGGTTACGACTATCATCTCTATGATGAGTCTTCGGACAAATATCAGCGATCGGTTCTGCCCTTCGGAGGCATCCTCAATCAGAACAACATCAATCAGATCGGCTACACGGTCAGGAACACACTAAGTTACAAACAGGTATTCAAGGAACTGCATGCCGTTCATGCAATGGGTGGTATTGAATTGAGATCAAACGAATACAAGGGTGTCGCCTCGACCGGATATGGCTGGATTCCCGAGTTCGGAGAGAAGTTCATGCCGATCTATACCGACCAGTTTGTCAGCAATTACGTCAAACGAGGATATCTGAATCCGCGCAATACAAACACCGTAACGCGCATCGCTTCCTATTTTGGAACATTCAGCTACTCCTACGACTTCAAATATACCCTGAATGCCAACATACGTTCCGACGGTTCCAACAAGTTCGGTAGCAATCCCGAATACAGATGGCTGCCGACCTGGTCTGTAGCCGGCAAGTGGGCCGTAGCACAGGAGAAGTTCATGAAGCCGTTGAAATGGGTGAACCGGTTTGATATCCGTGCATCCTACGGTATTCAAGGCAATATCCACGACGACTCAACTCCCAACCTCATTGTCGAGATCCTGAACAGGGACGGAGTCAGCCAGTTGGACATGTCGAGGATCTATCGCCTGCCCAATCCTGACCTCCGTTGGGAGAAGACAAAGACATGGGACGTGGCCGCCGACTTCAGTCTGCTGAACGATCGTGTGAAAGGTAGCCTTGAAATCTACAACAAGCACACTTCCGACCTGATTCACACCAAGAGCGTGCCGTCATCCAATGGCCGGAACACCCTGTCGATCAACTCCGGAAGAATGCTCAACAGAGGCTTTGAAGGATTCCTCAATGTCGACGTGATACGCTCCAAGATGTTCGACTGGTCAGTCGGTATGAACTTCTCACACAACTACAACGAGATCACCAGAGCCAACAACGACATCTACTCCGAGAGTGAGAAGGTGACCATGATGCTGAATGGCGAGATGGCCATCGAAGGCGAACCCATAGGCTCGCTCTATGCGTATCGCTTCGCAGGACTATCACCCGAAAACGGCTATCCATTGTTCTACGCCAAGGACGGGAAGAAAGTCCATGTCGGTGAACCACAGCTCATGGAGCTGGTGAATTGCGGTTCGATCTTCCCGAAGATCTATGGTGGCTTCGACACGCAGTTCACCTATAAGAAGACCTTGTCGCTTAGCCTTGGCTTTACTTACAACATCGGCGGCATGAAACGATTGCCGAATGCCTACGAGGACATGAACGCCGTGTTCGATCCATTGCAGAATGTGTCACGCGACTTGATGAACCGCTGGAAGAAACCGGGTGATGAGCTGCATACGACGATACCGACCATCTACAACAGAGACGTCGTCAGCTCGTTCATTCAGAATGAGGACGTCACGGCAATCACGAAGGGATCGATCGACTATCTCTATCCTACGGAGTTGTATAACCTCTCGGATGAGCGTGTCGTCAAGACCAACTTCCTGCGCCTGAGATCAATGGCGGTGTCCTATGTCCTGCCCCTGACGCTCATCAAAAAGGTGTATCTGAAGTCGTGCATGCTGCGTCTTCAGGCTACCAACCTCCATGTCTGGGCAAGCAAGAAATGGAGAGGGCTTGATCCGGAGACACCGGTCGCTTCCGTCCCTGTACTGCCCACGTACACCCTGTCAGTCAATGTTACACTGTGATCGTTATGAAATCAACCAATAGAATTATGAAGAAATCAATCATATCCGTATGCATGCTTGCCGCTTTGACGGGTTGCGACAGCTATCTGAAGGAGACTTCGGGCGACCTGCTGATTCCCGGCAGCGTTGAAGAATTTACCCCCTTGTTGTACGGCGAGGGCTATCCGCATAATTTTGATGTCGATGCAGGATGGTTCAAACTCATGACTGACGATGTCGAAATGAGTCATCTCGAGACTTCAAATGAGGAAATCGGGAACACCAACAGCTTCGATGTGACCGACGGAAGGGAAGGACGTTACGTCTATCTTTGGGACTATAACATGGGCGAGAAGGTCGCTGACGGGTTCTGGGAAGCCAGATATGCCAACATCTTGGGATGCAATGCGGTTATCGACGCGTTGCCAACCATGAAGTACAATGAGGCCGAAGCGGGGAAGTATAAGTATCTTGCGGCCCAGGCGTATGCCCTGCGCGCTTATCATTATTTCTGTCTCATCAACACCTATGCACTGCCTTATTCGCAGGAAAATCTCAACAAACCGGGCGTGATCATCAGAACGACGCCGGACATCAAGGTCAAACCACAGCCGCGAGCCTCCATCGCTGAAGTGTGGCAACGCATCAATGACGACATGCAGACCGCCATGGACTACATGAATGAAAGCACTCCTTCGGCCAACCTGCATCTGCTCTCGCCGCTCTCCTTGAAGTTCCTCGCTTCGCGGATCGCATTGTTTCAGGAGAAATGGGATGACGTCATCAAGTACGGCGAACAGTTCCTGCAGGAGAATAACTATATCCTTGATCTCAACACTGTTGACGAGGCCAAGATGGGGACCACTTCTTCCAAGGACTTTGCGATCATGAACACGAGTGAGAACAAGGAAATCATCTTCACCTTCGGCACCTCGAAACTGTATTATGACTATCTGTCCACCTATCCGGCATTGTACAGTCTGGGATTCCGGGTCTCAAAGACGGATGACGGTTCGCTCATCAAAGCCTACTCCGATGGAGACCTCCGGCTGAAGGCCTTCTTCACGCAGGACTACATGGAAGCGGAATATTCCTGGGAGCCACCTACGCAGAAGTATTGCTACAATTATCCGATCAAGTACAGGAGTGCTGCCAATAACTACCACGAAAACTGGAGGACGGTGGAGGTCTATCTGAATCTGGCCGAAGCATACGCGCGCAAAGACCGGCAGATCAGCTCCAAGGCGATCGAACTGCTGAATGATCTGCGAAGCAAGCGTGTCAGGAGTGACGCGTATCAGGCATTGACATCGGCCGACTTCAAGAATCCGGCAGAGTTGGTGAAGTTTATCTGGAACGAGCGGAGAAGAGAGCTCTGTTTCGAGGAGGCGATGCGTTTCTGGGATCTCCGACGGACAGGCATGCCGCGCATAGAGCACAGATGGTATACCGACAAGAACAATTACGAGCTCTATGTGCTTGAGGAAAAGGGCAAAAACTATGTCGTCCAGATCCCGCTTTCGGAAACTTCCGTGAACAGCCTGGCCGCACCCAACGACCGCGATGTCATCCAACACCAATAACGCAAAACAAGAACAATCATGAAGAAGATCAAATATATCATCATCGTAGCTGCGATGCTCTGCGGCTTTACGGCATGTTCATCCGATCCAGAATCAGTCCCCCTGGATGAGTTGATTGCACCCGAGTACGACCTGAACAAAGGTACGCAGGGGTCGGTCGACGAACTCATCTATCAGATTCACGAGAAATACGGCACCTATATCCTGTATTCATTCAACGAAACAGATTTCCGCAGGAAATGGAACGGGCAATGGACGGCCTGGTATGCACCTGCCAACAAGGGTGAGAACCTGAAGTATGTGGAGCGCATGGTCAATGTCCTCAACGAGAAGGTATTGAAGAAATATGACGAAGAGTTTGTCCGCAAGAACTTTCCTTACAAGGTCTTCTTGGTCGACACCCTGTGTGAATCCTCTACCTACAACAAACGCAGAGTCAAGAATGTGCTGTCAAACGGAAACAACGCCATTGCCATCTCTAACGTAGGTGTGGCTTCTGACAGCTGGGGCGATAAAGAGTGGCAGAGTCTGGGCATTGAGTTGGAAACGGCGTTTACGATATTCTATTACGGTTCGTTGACCAAGAAGCCATTTAAGTTCATCTCTCTGCGCTTCCAGAAGTTGACCTTCCCGACAGTCTCTGATCCGGATAAAGTCTACGACAAATATAAATACAGCTGTTACAGCGTAGGATATGTGACGGGCAAACTGAACACCTATCTGCCGCCTGCTGAAGATCAGGACTTCGCAGAGTTTGTCAGCCTCATCACCGGAACCAACGGCACGGAACTGAAAAGGATATTCACCCGTTTCGCCGCCATGAAGGAAAGGGGAGCCGCATTGTGTCTGTTCATGAAGAACGAGATGAACACGGACCTGATCAAGACGCAGAATGCCAACTTCCCGGAGGATCCGTTGCCAGCGAATATCTTTGACTAACTAACGATAAACATATGTATGAAAAAACGAATTAGTATCTTGCTGCTGGCCGTTTGGACCCTTCTTCCGGCCTCGGCGCAGCAAAATGAAGGAATCAACTTCATAAAGGCGCAGCCGTTCGAGAATGTGATGAAGACGGCGAAGGCGCAGAGAAAGAACATCTTCGTCGACTGCTTTGCCGTCTGGTGCGGCCCTTGCAAGCTGTTGGGGCAGAAGACTTTCCCGCTGAAAGAGGTCGGCGACTTCTTTAATGACAAGTTCATCTGCATCCAGTATGACGTGGAGAAGGGCGACGGCGTCAGCTTCTTCAATACCTATAAGTCGCACATCCCCGGACTGCCTACCATGTTGGTCATCAGCCCGGAGGGCAAGGTCATCCATTCCGTGGTAGGTTTCCGGGAAGGAAAAGCGCTCATCGCCGACATCACCAAGGGCCTGCAGGGCAAGAGCCTGTCTGCCCTTCAGGAGAAATATGACGCCGGCGAGCGCAGTATCGACTTCATGAAGGACTACCTCGGCGCATTGAAAGATGCCTATAAGAAGAAAGAAATGGAGACCGTGTCAAAAGCCTACCTTGCCGATTTGCCTGTTGAGGCACTGATGGATCCCGACATATGGAACATGGACAAGGACTATATCTCCAACCCATATTCGAGCGATTACCAGTTCGTCATCAACAATTCCTACAACATCAAGTATAAGATGAAGGAAAGTTCGATGATGCTTGACCGTCAGATGTCACGCGGGATGGATCGGGCCGTCAACCGTCTGCTCCCCTCATTGGAGAAGAAAGACGTGCAACCGGCCACGCTCGACAGCATGAACGTCCTGCGGAAGCTGCTCCTGAAGAATGAATTGCTGGACTCGAAAGCATGGTTGGCCAAGTTTGAGATCGCCAGGATGAAGCGGGAAGACCGTGCGCGCGACCTGAACGAATATCTCAAGTTCGCGAAGAGCCTGCAGCTTTTCTACTGGGACAGGATGTACCTGCGGGGCATCTACCAATACCTCAATGAAAGAATAGACGACAAGTCGGTCTATGCTGAATGGCTCACCGATCTCAACGAGTTGCAGAAATTGGAGAACGCATCCCCATTGCCTGTCAACTTCTACGGACTGATAGCCGATCTGAACACGAAGCTTGGCAACCGTCAGGAGGCATCGGATGCCAAGGCCAAATTTGACAAATTGGAGAAAATCAATAATGAAAAAGTAAGTAAGTTCTATGAAATATTCAATCAACAGTAAGCACACTTCCCTGCGGCTGACCATTGCTTTGCTTCTGGTCATCCTTTCCTCCGGCATGTCGCTGACGGCCGTTGCGAAGACCGTAGCGGACAAATATGTCATCGGCGTGCGTGAAGCCTTGAAGCAGGATCAGCAGTGGATGGAGGTGGTGAACCAGCTGAAGCAGAACCACCCCGGCGCTGATGTGGTCTATTATAAGCATGCACTGACGGAGCTGCTTCCTGCCCTCAAGAAGAAGCACCCCCGCTATCTTTGTGTCGTCGAGACGCCTGACCGGATCGGCAAAGACTTTGTCATTGAGGGCAACCGCATGAGCCGCCAGATGGATGACGACATCTATGACGACTATGTATGGGGCATCGTCACCGGCTGTTCGGCCGAGGACGCCCTTCGTATGGCAACCCAAAGCAAGTCGGCTTTCACCATCCGGACTGCCCTCACGACAACCTCCGAGGTGGCGGGTGGTATCTGGTTTGACCGCATGGCAGGCATCAGCGACGGCACAAAGTTGGTATGGTTTGAGAAGAAATCAAAGGATGATCAGGTCCATACCTACACGATGGACCGGCAATTCCGTTCTTTGGGCATCTTTATGAACAAATGGCAGGAACTCGATCCGGATATTATCTTCACCTCGTCGCATGCTACGCAGAACAATCTGGAAATGCCATTCTCTTCCGGAAATCTGCGGGCGCGCAACGGGCAGCTCTATGCCGACTTCTTTGTATCGAGGAATGTGCCTTCGACCAATAAGCCCCGGGTCTACATGCCCATCGGAAACTGCCTCATCGGAGACATGAATGCCTCTGACAAATCAATGGCTGCTGCCTGGCTCTCGTCCGGCGGCGCAACGGCGATGTTGGGCTATGTGGTTTCGACATGGTATGGACGCAACGGATGGGGGGCGCTCAAGTTCCTGCTGTCAGCTCCAGGCAGACACACCATTGCAGAGGCGGCTTTCCTGAACAGGCAGGATATGTATACCCTGCAGCAGCGCAAGAACCCCGCCTTAAACAAGATCGTACCCGACTTCATGAATCTGGATGAGAACTCGGTAAGGACAAGTTTGGGTATGATGACTGACTCCACGCACAATCCGAGATTGGATATGGACGACGTGGGATTCATCTATGACCGCGATGTTGTGGCCTATTATGGTGATCCGGCGTGGAATGTCCGCACTCAGGAAGTGGCAGGAGCTGCCGACTATGCTTTCAGCTGCGTGAAGAATGGCAAGCAAACCGTCATCACGCTGAAGACCGGCCCGAAGTTCTCGATGGATAAAGTGAAGGGGAAAGGATTCAAGGAGGAGCACGTCAAGGATATTCCCGTGGCCTACTTTCTGCCCGAACGCATCCTTTCACCCCGCGTTGTGGCCAATCCGGCCAATCTGGATATCGCCTTGGATGAGAACTTCATCCTGATCTACAATCAGAATCTGAAACCCAATCAGATTTATACCGTCACGGTCGAATGATAGCTGCCCACTGCTCGCAGTGTGCCTCAAGCTCTTTCCAAAGGCAACAGCCCGGAAAGAGCTTTTTTCATGCGCAGTCCATTATAGAAGTGTTTATGGCGCTTTGTCGATACGTTCTTGAAGTGCTGCCAAGGTGACTTGGGTGACTGGCAGATAGATTCTTGTAGGTTTTTTCATGCGTCTTCGGTGCGTTGGGGACATGGCATTAAGGATCTGTTGATAGATCTTGGTGGAGTTTCCCATGCGTCTTCGGTGCATCTCGGATAAGATCTTGATGTGCTGAAAATACGTATTATATGTCTGTATGTCAATTATTTAAATGCAACGCTTAAGTTCTTGTTTCATTGCCTTCATGCTCCGTGTTCCCCAGAGCTATCATTCGGGCCGTCCAAAGCTATCATATGGAGCGCCCAAAGCTATCCTTTCGGCGGCCCATATGATAGCTCTGCGCCGGCCATACGATATGTGTCCTTTTCGGAGGTGTAAATGCACCGTCCGCGAGAGAGATTCTTTGCGGATTCTTTTACAAAATGATGAGAGGATGAATGATGAGGGGATGAGGGGTGAAAGATGAGAAGATGAGCTAAGATGACGAGAGGTGAGAGGGGCAATGGAATGTTTCATCCCTCATCCCCTCATCATCTCATCATTTCATCATCTCATCATATCACCCCTCATCACCCATCTCTCCACATAGAATTTTCATATTTGACGTATGTCAAATAAATGTTGAAGGAAGCGAAGATTTATTTCGGGGATGCGGCTGTTTAACGTGCAGCTCATTATCTTTGCAGTCCAAATTAATCAAAAAGACAACATCAATGAAGGATAAGTTAGTTCGTTTCAACTGTGAACAGGATGAGAAGGTGAGCCGAAGAGTTTCGGAGATCCTACAGGATCGTCGTTCGGCGCTGACGGACAAAGGTCATCAATGAGCCAAGAATGATCCGGAGGCGTTCACTGAGTGAATGATGAAGAAGCTGGGCTGCACATCATGTGGAGCCCAGCTTTCTGTTGGAGGAGATTGTATGATTATCTAAGTGATTATCCGCAGATTCTTATTCTTCCCAAATGTTGTAGTGGCTGTTTCTCCATGGATCATTGTCTGGATCTTCATCTTCAAAGAAGTTATGTTGCTTTCCGTCAGCATACGGATTGTTGCTTCCCTCTAACAATGCAGCCTTTTCTACGATATTGATGCACTCGGTCATTGGTTTGATATACTTATTCCTCATGGTCGTGTCCTCCTTTATTTTACGATGATCTTAACTCCATTGATGATGTAGACTCCCGCCGGAATGCTGACCGTTTTCGTTTCACCGGCTTTGATGAATACGGACTTGGCAGTTACTCCGTTGACATTGATCACCTTGACATGCCTGTCGGTGTCAGCAGTAAATGTGATGGTGCCTTGCCCAGGCTTAACTGCTAAGTCGGAACGGTTGGTCAAGTCTGTAATGCCTGTAGTATTCCAGTTGTCACCGTATTCTACTCCGAATGCTTTCATGAACTTGGCACCAGATGTTTGGATGAAGTCATAATAGGCGCGGAATGGATAGACGAATACGTGAGGATGTTCAGGACGCAGATTCAGCGAGTTCAGGTACATATTACCGCTGAAGTAGAAGACGTTTTCGTTCTTGTCAAGTTTCCTGCCAGAGTAGGATCCGTAGTTCTTGAATGTGAAAGAATTACCAGCAATGGTTCCTGATGCGCTCTCGCCTTCAAACGTGTAGGTGGCTTCGTCCATGCTACTGCCCTTGGTAGCGATTACGTCAGAGCCATACTGAGTCGCAACGAAAGAAATCTTTTCGTCAGTAGGAGCCGTTGTCACCTGTACCATGTAAGGCACGTTTGCCTCGGTCATAGCTTCTGTCACCGGTGAGAAGTAGGCCTTGGCAACATAGTTGGTTGCTGACGATGAAGCCTCTTCGTCAAGCGACAAGCAGTTGCTTGCATTCATCTTGTTCACCGAGAATGAGCAGAGACCGTCGCGGTTGGTATGCGTGCCAGCTTGCAACTCCAGCGTAAACGGCAGGATGACCGTGGCATTAGCTACCTTGCCGTTTTTCGGCACGGTGATCTCGCGGGTATATGTGGCGTAGTTCTCGGCAGGCACCGTGATAGTGAACGGTGCGTAGAACGGCTGGCGGTCGGTGATCACGATGTTCTTGCAAGCGCGATAGCTGCCGCTGAGGGTCTTCTGGATGTAGTTGTCCTCGTTGTAGTTGGTGCGAACGGGGAAATAGATCAGACAGTTCGGATTGAGCAGTCCCTTCATTTCATCCATCTCGGCCTTTACAGGGATATGCACGGAGTAGAGGTTTGTGTAGTCGAGATAGAGCACTTGCATGCCCGTGGCTCCCACGCCCGCGATGCCCTTGTCGGCATTGCCATACAGTTCGTCAATCAATGCTTGCCTCATCATCGGCACGGTGAGATAAGCGTTCCCGCTTGGAATCTCTTCGCCGGTCACAGCATCCAAGGCCTTGAACACGCCGCCGTACATCGGTAACTCAACATCGGCCCCATCCTTATTGTAGCAAGTGGTGTTGTAGAGCTTGGTCAGTTCGCACTTGGCCACATAGTCCTTGGTCTCTAATTTCAGGTCCATCAGGTAGTAGGCATAGTAGCGATGCTCCCATGCTGTGGTGGGTGCGATGTTCCAACGTGTCTCGTCGGCTGTGAAGAGGTAGCAGTCTTTCTCCTGATCGACCGCAAGCACGATATTGTCTGTGAAACTTCCGGCCGGATTTTGTGCCAGATAGGCGGCTTCTGAGTAAGGGTACTCTTCCAATGTGGTGGAGCCGCCGGAGGTATTGGACGGGTCGAGCTGGTCGATGTTGCTGTACTTGAAGGGCACGTTGCCACACATGGCAGTATGAATCTTGTCGGCGGCAGGCTCATTGCCAGTCGTGCTGTACTGCTGCCCGTCGTATGTATTATAATAAGGTGACTTCACGAAGAAGTAGCGGGCATGGTGCGGGTCGGTGTTGCCGTAGGTGTCGTCGCCATACTTGCTGTACAAGTTCTCGAAGGTGAAACGACACTTCTGCTCGCCGCCGCCGAAGAAGTCCTGTGGCACGTAGAAGATAAACTTGCCACCCGACATCTGGAAATCGTTACTGGTGAACTGCTGCATCAGCGTGGGTCCGTTCTCGGCGATGGAGTGGCACACGATGTCGATGGAGTTGACGAACGGGTTGAGGGCCTCCAGCGTCAGCTCGAAAGTGATGAGGGCCTTGGTATTTTCAGCCAGCCCCTCTACCTGAAACTTCACGGCATCGTTGTTCAGACCCGTCAGCACCACTTCACCGTCGTCGCCTGCGCCGACGCTCACGGTCTGGGCGACGTTGTTCTTGTCGGTCTTATATACCTTCAGGGTATAGGGCGATGGTGTGAAAGCTGGATTCTGCACGGTGCCGGTGCCTGTGGCCGCCGTCCAGCTGGCCGCGTTATTGCTTGAAGTGGTCAGCTGGGCATGGAAATTATCTGTACGGACTAAGAACATATTGCCGTACTTAATATTGCCACCGCTGATCGTAAAAGTTGTTGCCTGACTTGCATCAGTTGTCCCATAGATATAATACCTGCTTCCGCTTCGATAAACATACAGATAGTTGTTTCCACTGGAGATCTTTCCGCTGTTGGCCGCGTTACCATTCAGTTTCCACAGCACGGGATTCGTGTCCCAGGTTCCGTCAGTCTTCAGGTAGTAGGTGGTGGTTCTACCCCAAGAATCTGTCACCGTACGGGTAATGTAGAATCCGCTCAGATCTCCGGAATAGGTCACCGTGCCTGCCGGGGCTGCTGTGCCGTAATGATATTTGATCTTTGCACCTGTGATGCGGTAGCCCAATGGAATATTGGTGCCTTCCTGCGAGGTGGTCGAAGTTGGCGTCTCAATGTAATAGGTGTTATTGCCCAAGGCATAATAAAGGTTGTCACCGTTCATCAAAGACTGGATGGATCCGCTGCCTGCTGTCGCGGGCAGTTTGTGGTCAGCAGTCACAGCATCTTCTTGATAGAGCCAGTTTTGCGCCGTCAACTCCTTCACATTGTTGAAGCTGTAACTGTAGAATGTTACGCCATTCTTGGTGTGGGGTTTGATCTCGCCCAGATCGAGCTTGCTGGTTGGGAAAGCAGCCCCCACCATGTTGACCCCCTCACTGATAATGTTGCTCGGTTTGCCGGGATTCACCGAAGCGTCGAAAGCGCCCTCTGCTGTGAAATAGAGTTCACAGGATTTCAGCGTGACGCCATAGAAACCTGCCTGTGTATGGTGCAACAGGAAATAGAGGTTGTTGCCCATGTCTGTTTCTGATGTGCTGGTGCGCTCGATCAAATATTCCCTCGTGTCGTTCGTGCCCGGCATGTTGTCGGTTTTCTTCTTATAATTATTAAAATTGAAGTCGCTGCCGGTCTCATAGAACGTCTTGCTTCTTTCGTTTATCGTAGTTCCGCCAATGGTTTTATTGTTCACATTGTTGAGGAGAACGATACGATAACCCGTAAAGCGGTAGCCCTTGGGCAGCGAGATGCCCACATGGAGTTCCGTAGTCAGGGGAGATCCCGACATCATTACATACAGATTCTGCGTAGCGTCAAGGATGATGTCGCCCGCGGGGTCCTTCAACACACCGCCCTCGGAGATGTCGGATTTGTCCGACACGGTAAGCGTCAGCGGCAACTGGTTGTGCCGCCATAACGAACTCCAACCTCTTTCGAAGCCTATCTCGCCTTCGTAGGTGAGTCCGGCCACTAATTTTCCCGACGAGGGACTGATGGTCACGTTCTGTGCTTGCACAGTCAAGCAGAACGTCATCATCCAAAGCAAGATGATTGATAATAATCCGCTGCTTTTTTTAAGTATGCATTCTTTTTTCATAATGATAGATATTTGATATTAAAATATATTTTTCATTCGTGTGGAAGAGTTCATTACCAAGGTTGAACTCATAGAAAAACAGGCTGAATCCTTCAATGCAAAATTATGAAAAAGAAGACTGGAGGAATTGGAGAATAAAAACATTAAATATGAATAAAGAAACAAAATGACCCGTTTCGTAAGCAAAAACGGGTCATTTTGAGATGATCGATCACGTAAGAGAGCTCTCGTCTTACGAATTAATCAATAATAAGTGTATGGCGTATGGTTATTGTAAATTCCCCCCAGATCTGAATTGACTCGGGGTCTTACCTGTGGCTTTCTTGAAGGCAGAGCAGAAATAGGACACGTCATTCATTCCACATTTAAAGGCGACTTCATTCACGGGTATGTCGCTATTGAGTAACATTTTTTTTGCGGCAGCAATTCTGATGATATGGATATAAGCAGATGTGCTCATACCGGAGACGGCTTTTATCTTTCTGTTCAACTGTGCGCGGGTGACGAACATCTCAGATGCCAATAGGATATAGTCTATTTTCCCTGACGGCATTTGCTCGTGCACTTTTTGAATGAACTTGTTGATAAATTCGTTACTTGCATCCTTTCCGTTTCCAATAGTTTGCTCGACCTCTTGGTGAGCGGTAATTTTCTGCGAATATTTCTCTCTCAACAATTGTCGTTGTTCCAATAACTTTGCGACCCGAATGTTGAGTTCGTCACTGTAAAAGGGCTTCTCCAAATAGGCATCTGCGCCGGCCTCCAGTCCGGTGATGCGGTCTTCGTGGGTCGCTTTGGCTGTGACAATGATCACCGGAACATGATTGAGCAGCTCTGATTGTCGGATCATCTTACAGAACTCAATGCCATCCAATTCCGGCATCATGATATCCGTGATGATCACGTCCGGTATCAGTTGATTGGCCTTTTCAAGTGCGGCATGACCGTTGGGAGCAAAGTAGAAGCTGTAATTGCCTTTCATCTGACGAGCCATATAATGCGCCACCTCGGGCGTATCTTCTGCGATAAGGATCCGGATGGCATCCTCATTATCCATGGCAGCATCGTCTAAGTCCATATCTTCTGATGGCTTGGAAACTTCATCCGTGAACTCATTGTCATATCCTGCATAGAGAGGCCATACGGTGTGCCCATGTTTTTGCGGAAAGGACACCAGAAATTCGCTGCCGATACCTGGTGTGCTCTGTACGCTGATCTGTCCTTCCATAGCCTCGGCTGACAGTTTGACAAGCGGTAATCCGATCCCCGAACCGAGGTGATTCTTGCTTGCCTCCTTTGTCTGATAGAAAGGTTCGAAGATGTGTTCCATCTCTGCATCGGTCATGCCGATGCCGGAGTCTTTAACAATAATCTTGATTTGGTCAGCATCCTTCCATATTCTGATTTTCACTTCTCCCCCTTTCGTAGAGAACTTGATGGCGTTTGCAAGGAGATTCCGCAATATGTTCTCCATATACTCCGGCACAAAATCAATCTCCATATGCGAGGTATTAGACGAACAACTGATCTTGATCTGCTTCTGATTGGCCAGATTCCGGAAACTGTCTATGGTGATTTCAATGAGCCGGATGAGATTGTCCCGATACCATTGTGGAGCGAATGACCGATCTGATTTCAACTTTGATAGGGCCAGGATCCTGTTGATTAGCTCCAACAGGTTGTGCCCCTGTCGCTGAATGTTGATGGTGTCCTCCTGAATCTGATCCATTTCGTTTGGTCCGGCATCGAAGATATCGTTACATGCAGCCTGAATCACAGTGAGTGGTGTACGGAATTCGTGTGTGATATGTGTGAAGAAATGATCCCGTGCAATGTTCAAGTCGTGCAGCGCGGTGTAGGATCTGGATTTCAGGCGGGTGACAAACAGCAGTACGGCAATGATGCCCAGCATGATGATAATGATCGTAACGGCAATGATGATTGTCATGATACTGGAGTACCAGAGGCTTGAAGCCCTGTTCTCCAATTCTTCCTGATTGAGTTCTGCAAGCTTATACCCGACGATGTGCTCCATATCCTTGTTATATAGGGAGTCCTTTAATTCTGAGTAAGCAATGATATGTTCCGAAGCCTTGCTGGGATTTGTGTTTTTCAAAGCGTTGTAAAGTCCCTTTCTCGCCCTGCATTCATTGAAGCGATCCTGTTTCTTGATGAAGATGTTCAAGGCTTGCTGAAAGTACCCGGTTGCTTTATCCAATTGATTGGAAGCCAAAAGAATCTCACCCATCTGGTTACAGCAGATGCCTAAAGAAGTGACATTGTCGGATTGCTTTAAGACGGGTATGGCCTTGTCGAGTTCATTCTGCGCTTCCTTCAGTCTTCCCATGTCAATGTATGCCGCAGCTCTCTGGGACCGCCGGATCGCCATCTTCTGTGGAAGTTGACCTGTCGAATCGAGCTTGAAAGCTTTATTTGCATAATCTAAAGCCAACTCATCCTTCCTCATGCTATGATATATCTCGGATGCCATGCCATAGCGAATGGCTAATTTGACGGGATCGTTCAGTGTCTTGCAAATAGCAATTGAATTGAGTATACATTTCTCTGCCATGTCCAGTTGCTTTGCCGTCAAGAACATGCCGGCCAGATTGCTGAGTGATGTGTTGAGACGGACCTTGTCTCCCAATTCTCTGTCAATGTCCAGACATTTCTTGAGGTAAGTCATCGCTTTGTAGTAGTTTGACCTTCTGAACCATGCTAAGCCGGCGAGGCTAAGCGCATCACTTTCCATGGCTTTCATGTTGTGCTTTCGCAGCAGCGGCAAAGCGCGCTCGGCAAGGTCGGTGCATCGGCCGTAATTCTGTCGGGCATACATATATTCCGCCGCCCAATACCAAGCGATGGCCCTGATCGTGTCAGGATGAGATTGTGATGTGAAATGCCGCCGGAAATCGATGAACCTCTCTTTGTATAAGATATCAAAGAGCTGATTGGCTGAACTGACCAACATTGTCGGATCTTTCCGATCGAGTTGACCGAGATATGGATCAATGGACGGTTTGGCGGCGTGGAGCTGAACAGGTAGCAGTATGAGGAGTGCTATTACTACCCCCCCCCCCCGAGATGGGTAAAGTGTGGCATAAGTGATTGGTTTTCATGTGATTATTCTTTGTTTTTAAAGTTGTCATTGATAGACAAACCGATCCTTCAATGCACCAAATATACAAAAATAATATGAACATCGTAAATAATCCTTCATAAAAAATGAGTAAACATTGAAGAATATTTTCATGCAGACAGACCGATACCAATAACCCTAATCGGTGAAATTGGCCTGACAGCATGATGCAGCAGAGAATAAAAATTGGGGATTACGATTTGCTGTGAGCGGTAAGCGGGGCTCGAACCCGTGACCTTCGGCTTGGGAAGCCAACGCTCTACCAACTGAGCTATTACCGCAACAAGCAAGAGCCGATAGGGGGACTCGAACCCCCGACCCACGCATTACGAATGCGTTGCTCTACCAACTGAGCCATATCGGCGATAAATCGGTTGCAAAGATAAGTGATTTTTTCTGATCAGCCAAAGATAATTACCGATTTTTTCATATCTTTGCATGGATTAATCTATTAAATTCTCAGAGAATGAAGAAAATCATTTTTGTCGGAGCGTTGCTCTGCTGTTTCATGACAGCAGTTGCTCAGGGGTATTATACACAGTATCATCCTGACAAGGCATTGAATCAGAAGGCGTTAGCCTGGATGAAGAGCGGCGCTTGGCGTAATGGCTTTATCGGCGCCGATCCGCATGCCTCTGTCAACGCTGCGGATTTCTATTTGCAGTACCAGAAGAATCCCACCCAATGGAAGGCGCTCTTCGAATGGCTGTCGAAGACGGATCTGCTCAGCCTGCCGAAAGGTAAGAACCCCATTCCGGGTACGTCTATGGTTGCCAGTGTGGAGGATGATCAGAACCGTGACTTGGACCGTTGCGGCAGTGAAAGCCACTATCATCATGTCGATTTTCAGTTTGTCGTGAAAGGCGTAGAGCGCTTCGGAATCATCGACCATTATACGAGCAAGCCCAACTGCGCCTATAAGCCGGACGCTATCCACTATGATTACGACCTCAGCAAAGCGCTGTTCTATGACAGCAATCCCCGTGAGTTTTTTCTCTTCTTCCCAAGCGATTGGCACATCGCAAAGGTTAAAACGCCGAAGCAGGAGGATCAGAATATCCGTGTGGTGGTCGTGAAAGTAGATTACGTAGACTGATCCCACCGCGTTGGGAGAGGCTTTCCCGCCTTTCAGATGGGCGGGGAGCTGCAATTTAACCCGGATCGGCCATTAGACCGCTGGAGCACATTAATTCTTGTCATTTCCTGCTTTCCGACTGCTTTCGTCCGCTTGCAGGACATCTCGCCTGCCAGGCTTCCTTGACGCAGGCCGCTACGCCCCCGGACACCCGGCAGGCATTCTGCCCTGCCATCGGACAAAATCAGTTCGGACGCTGATGACCGATCCAGGTTGAACAGGCCCACCTATAGTATGGGGCGGATCTGTGTATCCGCCCGCAATCAACGGTGTGCAAGTTTGCCGCTATAAGAAAACATTTCCATGGTCGCCTCTCCTCCCACCTGAGCGGTTTTGGGAGGTTCTTGCGGATGGGTACGAGGCCCGCCTCTGCATTCCAATGAGAATGTATCATCCTTCATCTTTTATCCCTCATCCTGTATCTTTCATCCCTCATCATCCCATCCCCTCATCCTGCATCATCTCATTCTTTCATCTCGCATCATGGGACGGAGGTGCGGGAGGAGACGGTTCCCGTGCGATCCGTTCGTCGCATCCTTTGATCATGTTTCTGATCTGTTGCATGCGCGCCTGCTGGTCGGGGCGGTTGAGAAAACGCGTATAGTAGGCCAGTGCACTGGCGAAACTGTCACGCGCGTTGTGCCAGTCGTCGATGAACATGTAGCAGAAGCCTAACTGATAGAATGTCTCCGGTTTCTCGTTGTCATAGCATACGGTGAGCATTTTCTCATATAGGGGGATGGCTTCTCGATACTCCTTCAGTTGGAAATGGCTGTTTGCTGCCGAAAAATAGTAGACGGAGCGCTCATGGGGAGCAAAGATTTCCAATTCGGGAATCAGCGCGTCGAGATATTTGCAGGCTTCTTCGTATTTCCATTCGTAATAACAGCAGACTCCGATGTAGCCGCGGAAACGTGGGTTCAGATTGTATTTCCTGTCCAGATCCTGAAAGATCAGCAAGGCTTCATGGTATTTTCCGCCCTGGAAATACTCTATCGCCATGCCCAATCGGTCCTTGTCTTCTGCCTGCTGTGCATGTATCTGCAGGCAGAAGATGGCCATCAGGCTGCTGACGAGCAGCCTTTTCCACGTGGACGATCGGCCGGAACGGGGCATGCAGGGACGAAAGCAGTCGGGAAGCATGAAGGGAGAAGGATAAAAAGAAGCGCAGCGGTTTGATGACCGTTTGCTTTTTATTTCGTGTAGAAGTCGATCAGACGGGTGATAGCCTGCCTGCAGACAGGACAGAACTCGGGATTCTCATTGGTGCGCATCCGACAGTCCTGACATCCGCGGTAGACGCCCTTGAGGCTGTAGCCCCCGCCTTCAAAGACTCCGATCTGCTTCATGTCCTTGCCGGGCGGTGTAGGGATGGGCGTACCTTTGGGGATCATGTTTTCCCACTTGCCCGTAAAGTTGACCAAGGTCGTCAGATTCTGCTCCCAAGGCTCAACATCATGGGGATACATCGGGATGGCCTCGGCCTCGTAGGCGTATTCGTCACCTAAACCTGCAAAACTGTGTCCGAACTCATGGACAACGACGGGCTTGAACGACGGATGATGGGTCATCGAGAGGTTGTAGGAGTTGAGAATGCCGCCGCCACCGTATTTCTCCGTATTGACCAGCACGATGATATGCTCGTAGGGCGTACCTGCCAGCCAGTCGTGTAAGTCCTTCAGACTGAGGGTCGTCAGATAGCGGTCGCTGTAGAATGTGTCAAAATGGGAGTGCAGGGCCGTATTCTTCCAGATGCCTTTTGAGGGTTCGCTCGTCCCGCTCTCCTGTGAGGGCGACTGGACGGCGATGATGTTGAATCGGTCGCGCAGTCCTTTAAAAGGCTCGTGGGCGAACAGTGCCTCGACGGCCGTCCGGGTGTCCCGAAGGAAGACAGGCATCTCTTCCTGCCGATAGCCCTCGGCCACGAAGGCGATGTGAATGCAGTTGGCGGTGTCGGCAGCCTTTTGGACGGTCGTGTAGGGCGTGACATTCTTCTCGCCGATGTGCCTGATCAGAATGTCTGTCGGGCTCACGCGGTGGGTCATGGTGGCCGTCACCTCACGGCGGTTGTTGCGCAGGTCGACGGTGATGTCTACCGTGTCTTTCGGCATCGGAACCAGGAAGACATTCTCAAAGGCCCGCTTCGCATGCTGCGCTTCAGGATAGGAGAGCCATTCCTGAAACAGCGTGGAGAACGAGTTGCGATAGATGACCCGGCCCGAGCGGTGGTCCCTGACGGTGATCTGACCATTCCCTTCAACCGGCAACTCTGCCAGCCGGCGGCGCTTGCCGTACCATCCGGGCGATACCTCCAATTCGTCAACGGCAATCTCCTGATGATCGACGTTACCCGAGAAATTATAGTCTAAGCGCAGGGTTCTGTCCGTAAAATACGCGTCAAACGACTGTCCTGATGCCGACAGCGTGCACCAAGCGCTTAGAATGGCAATCAATGATGTTCTCATGTTCATAGAGCTGATGTTAGGATAATTAATAAACGCGCAGACTGTCACCCACCTTGATCTGATAATCCTTCGGAAGACGGTTCTTCTTGTAAAGACTCTTCAGCCGGATCCCGTACTTCTGGGCGATGTCGTACATGCTCTCTCCTGCACGCACGATGTGCGGCCGGCGCTTGTAGGTCTTTTCTGCCTTCTTCTGTTTCTTCTTCAGATAGACGACCTCTCCCCGGTGGAGCATATCCCGTCGGTCACGTTCGTTGTATCTGGCTATGGCTCTGTAAGATATGCCGACTTCCTTTCCGATAGACTTGAAGGTATCTCCTTCGCGTGCATAGAGATAATAGTTCTTGTTGTAGATATAGATGGGGTGGAGCGTCCCGCCCGGAGTGGCAGGCTTGTCCGTGCCTGAACGCTGCACCATGAACCTGTCATAATCTTTCGCCGTGTCGTATTGGTAGAGCCGATAGAGTTCGATGATCTCGATCAGCTTGTTCGCATAGTTGGGGTTGGTGGCATATCCGCATGCCTTGAGCCCGTGCGCCCAGCCTCTGTAGTCGGTCGTTTTGAGTGCAAAGAGGCGGCTGTAGCGCTGGCTTCCCGCCAGAAATTTACTGTGGTCCTCATAGCTCTCGAAGGCATTTTCGTATGCCCGGAAACACTCTTGCGAGGCATCATCGTCGTGAAAGACCGACCGCCCTGTCCATCCGTGGCATTTGATCCCGAAGTGATTGTTGCCTTTGACGGCCAGATCGCTCAGTCCCGCGCGGCTCTCAAAGAGCCCCTGGGCGAGCGTGATGCTGGCCGGGATGCGATAGCGCTGCATCTCCCGGATGGCCAAGTCTTTATATTGATCGATGTAGGTCTGATATTGCTGGCTCCACCTCATTTGTGCAATGGCCTGCACGGACAGGAGGAGGCAAAGGAGTGCAAGGGTGGATTTCTTCATGATGTCCTGTTTGTTGGAGGCAAAGATACGGAAAAATATCGAGACCGGCAGCATCCGGAATGATGATTATTCTGTTCCGAAGCCTGCGGAAAAGAAAAAAGATGTGAAAACGTGAGGCGCAATCGGAAAAATCGCTATATTTGCAATCGATTCCAGTCGATTGTACAATGGAATCCAATATCTTTGAATCTGTTTCTGCTATGCATGAAATGACGAAATTGGTTTTGGCCTTGGGATCCAATACGGATCAGGAATCTAATATGGCGATAGCAAAAGAGTTGCTGGCAAATATGTTCGAGAATGTCACTTTCTCAAGCAGTCTCTGGACCGCCCCCATCGACATGGAGTC
>JALFRV010000175.1 GCA_022778905.1 Prevotella sp.
CAGCTCGAGATGGACCGCCGCATCATCCTCCAGCGCATGTCGCTGCTCAAGCAACGGCTTGCCGAGATCGACAAGCAAAAGATCACACAACGCAAAAACCGTGGCCGCATGATCAGAGTGGCATTGGTCGGCTACACGAACGTCGGCAAATCCACCATCATGAACCTGCTCTCAAAGAGCAATGTCTTTGCCGAGAACAAGCTGTTTGCCACCCTTGACACCACCGTACGCAAGGTGGTCATCGAGAATCTGCCGTTTCTGCTCGCCGATACCGTGGGCTTCATCCGCAAGTTGCCCACCGACCTGATCGACTCCTTCAAGTCTACGCTCGACGAAGTGCGTGAGGCCGACCTGCTCGTCCACGTGGTCGACATCTCCCACTCCGACTTTGAGGAACAGATAAACGTTGTCGATAAGACGCTCACAGAATTGGGATGCGCCGACAAACCGTCCATGATCATCTTCAATAAGATCGACAAATACACTTGGACAGACAAGGACCCCGACGACCTGACACCGCCTACGCGGGAGAATATCACCCTCGATGAGCTTAAGAAAACATGGATGGGGCGGCTTCAGGAGAACTGTCTCTTCATCTCGGCCAAGCAACGCGAAAACCTCGAAGAGTTCCGCGACGTGCTCTACAAGAAAGTGCGCGAGCTCCATGTGCAGAAATATCCATACAACGATTTCCTATATCCGACTGAATAAATGACTGACAACTACAGACCACTCACTGACGCAGAGATTGCCATCTTAGAGAACAATAGCTGCTGGGCAGAAGATTGGACAGCCATCAATGTGGCTGAAGACTTCAAGCCAAACTACATGCACCGTGTCATGTTGTACGGAACGGTGAACATAGGGACATTTGACAAGAATGTCGAAGTGACGAAGGGCTTCCTCAAGCACACAGGCATCAACAACTCGACCTTGCGGAATGTGACCGTCGGAGACAACTGCCTCATCGAGAATGTGGGCAATTACATCAACAATTATACCATCGGTGACGACTGTTACATATCCAACATCTGCACCTTGGAGACCACGGAGGGAGCCACATACGGTGAAGGCAACGTCATTTCCGTGCTCAACGAGGTGGGCGAAGGCAATCTGATCTTCTTCCGGGATCTCAACAGTCAGTTCGCCGCATTCATGGTGAAGCACTTCCATGACAAGGTTCTGAAGGACGCACTCCGCCGTATGATCCATGAAAGCATCAACTACACGATGCCCGAACGCGGCACGATCGGATCCCGGGTCAAGATTATCAACACCAAGGAGATCACCAATACCATCGTCTGTGATGAATGCGAGATCAACGGTGCGGCACGTCTGAGCGACTGTACCATCCTGAGTTCGATCACCGCCAGTGTGTACATCGGCACAGGCGTGATATGCGAAAACTCCATCATTGCCGATGGTTCGTCGATCACAAACAGTGTCAAGATCCAGGACTGCTTTGTCGGGGAGGCCTGTCAGATCAGCAACGGATTCACCGCATCAAGCAGCGTGTTCTTCGCCAACTCCTATATGGCCAACGGGGAAGCCTGCGCTGCCTTCTGCGGACCATTCACGGCCAGCCACCACAAGAGTTCGCTGCTCATCGGAGGCATGTTCTCTTTCTACAACGCAGGATCAGCCACCAACTTCAGCAATCATGCCTACAAGATGGGCCCCATGCACTACGGGATGCTCGAGCGCGGCACGAAGACCGCCAGCGGAGCCTATATCCTCATGCCGGCCAACATCGGAACATTCTCCGTATGCTTCGGCAAGCTGATGTATCACCCCGATACGCGCAAACTGCCGTTCTCCTATCTCAGCGCCTATGGTGACACGATGTATCTCTCCCCGGGCCGCAACATCACCACGGTGGGGCTCTATCGCGACATCAGGAAATGGCCCAAGCGCGACGTGAGGCCCGTCGAGTCGCAGAAAAGCATCGTCAATTTCGACTGGCTGTCACCCTTCTCGGTGGGCGAGATCCTGCAAGGAAAGACCATCTTGGAGAATCTTCGCGCGGCCTCGGGTGACAATGTGTCGACCTACAACTATCATGAGTACGTCATCAATGCCGACTCTCTCCGCAAGGGAATCAAGTACTACGACATCGCCTTGCGTATTTACATGGGCGCAGTGCTGAAACGCGTGCTTAAGAAATACCGCACGTTGGAGGTACCGAACACGACCATCGGAACAGGCAAATGGAACGATCTCTCGGGACTGTTGCTGCCGGAGTCGGAGGAACTGAAGATCATCAGCGACATCAAAGACGGCACCTTGGAAAACATCAGCGAAGTGCTGGAGCGCTTTGCGGACATCAACGACCACTACAGAGACTATCAGTGGGCCTGGACCTATCGGCTCATCCTCGACTATTACGGCATCAGCGCCATCACCGAAGCGGATGCCGAGCGGATCCGGACGGATTATATCAACGCCCGACGGGCATGGATCGCAGAGATCAGAAAGGATGCCGAGAAGGAGTTCCGCATGGGGGATGTCGAGCCGGAGGTATTGGAAAACTTCATCAATCAGCTCGACCACGAGATCGACTTCGAAAATTAGGAACAATATGAGACAAAAAATCTTTTTGCTGACCATTATCACTGTCCTGACCGCAGGCATCCTTCCGGCCAAGGACTATCCCTTTGTGACCGTCAAGAACGATCTGATGCGGACCCGCATCTATACGCTTGACAACGGCCTGAAGATTTATCTGAGCGTGAATAAGGAGAAGCCCCGCATCCAGACATATATCGCCGTGCGGACCGGCTCACGCAATGACCCGGCTGAAACGACGGGACTCGCGCACTACCTGGAGCATCTGATGTTCAAGGGAACGAAGCAGTTCGGCACGTCGGACTATGCTTCCGAGAAGCCCTTATTGGACTCGATCAAGGGCCTCTATGAAGTTTACCGCACGCTGAAAGATCCTTCCCTCCGAAAGGAATATTATCACCGGATCGACTCGATCTCGCAGACAGCCGCCCGATACAACATCCCCAACGAGTACGACAAGCTCATGGGGAGCATCGGCGCGACAGGCACCAACGCCTTTACGAGCAATGATGTGACCTGCTATGTGGAGGACATCCCCGCCAACGAGATAGAGAACTGGGCACGGGTGCAGGGCGACCGCTTCCGGAACATGGTGATCCGCGGCTTCCACACCGAATTAGAGTCGGTCTATGAGGAATACAACATCAGCCTCGCAAGCGATGACGAAAAGATGTGGAACGCGCTGAACAAGAAGCTGTACCCCACACATCCCTACGGCACACAGACCACCATCGGCACGCAGGAGCATCTGAAGAATCCGTCGATCGTCAACATCGAGAACTACTTCCGCCGCTACTACGTGCCCAACAACATGGCGATCTGCATGGCGGGCGACTTCGATCCCGATGCCGTCATGCCCATCCTGGACCGCTATTTCGGGCAGATGAGACGCAGTGAAAGCCTTTCGCGGCCGGAATATGCACCAGTGGCCGATCTCACAGCGCCCGTGGACACCACCGTCGTGGGTCAGGAAGCGCCGCAACTGATGATCGGATGGAAATTCAAAGGAGGCGCCTCCTGGCAGGCTGACACGCTTGCCGTCATCTCCGACATGCTCAGCAACGGCAGCGCGGGCCTCTTCGACCAGCATCTGGCGCAACCGATGAAGGTGGCGCAGTGTGACGCTTGGTTCGAGGCGATGACCGACTACGGGCAGCTCGTGCTCCAGGCCGTGCCGAAACAGGGACAGTCGCTGCAAGCGGTGCGGCAGCTCCTCATCGGCGAGGTGGACCGCCTGAAGCGCGGAGACTTCGACGACGACCTGCTCCCATCGGTGATCAACAACCGCAAACTGCAGTATTTCAACCAACTGCTGAGCAACAGAGCCCGCGCCAACATGATGATGCGCGCTTTCATCAATGGCCGCAAATGGGAGGATGACGTATCGCGCCTCGACCGTATGGGCAAGATGACGAAGGCGCAGATCATTGCCTTTGCCAACCAATATCTGAATGCCAACTGCGTCACCGTCTACAAACAGCTCGGCGAGGACACGACGATCCACAAGATAGACAAGCCGCTGATCACCCCCATCCCGGCCAACCGCGACAAGAGCAGCGCGTTCCTGCAGGCGATAGCGACGGCGGAAGTGGCGCCCATAGAGCCGCAGTTCGTCGACTACAAGCGTGATCTGACGTTCGGAAAGACACGCCGCGGACTGCCGGTCATCTACAAACGGAACACCGACGACGGACTTTTCGACTTGGCTTACCGCTTCGAATTCGGCTGGGAAGCCAACCGCCTCTATGCCTTAGCCGCTAATTACATAGACTATATCGGCACCGAAAAGATGACGGTGGCACAGTTCAAGCAGGCTTTTTACAAGATTGCCTGCAGCTACAAGATCAGCGTGGCTGACGATTACCTGACGATCTCGCTTTCCGGGCTCAACGAGAACATGCCCAAGGCCGTTGCACTCATGGAGGACCTGATGCAACATGCCAAGGCTGACCGCGACTCATGGAACAAATACGTGGATCTCATCGCCACCGAACGTGACAACGCCAAGAAGAGCCAAGATCAGAACTTCACCGCCCTCTACGAATATGGCGTCTACGGAAAATACAACCCCGTGCGCGACACGCTGACCATCCAGCAGCTGCGCAGCATGGACCCGCAGGCGATGACGGCCCTGATCAAGGGGCTCTCCGAATACCCCCACACCTTATTATATTATGGACCGACAGACCTGCAGCAGCTCACCGCCATGGCCGACAAAGTGCACCGCACGCCCCACAAGTTTGCTCCGGCGCCGGTGAACAAGCCCTTTATGGAACAGGCGACGACGCAGAACGAGATCCTGCTGGCACCTTATGAGGCCAAAAACATCTACATGGTGATGTACCACAACGGCCAGAAGCCGTGGAACGAGGCCGAAACGCCGGTCGCATCGCTCTTCAACGCCTACTTCGGCGGCAGCATGAACGGCATCGTCTTCCAGGAACTGCGCGAGAGCCGGGGCCTTGCTTACTCGGCCTCCGCACGCTATCAGGCCACGCCCCGCCTGCATCATCCCGAATATGTCACCACAGATATCATCTCCCAGAACGACAAGATGATGGACTGCATCCATGTTTTCAACAACATTCTCGATACGCTTCCCGAGAGCGAAAAAGCGTTCCAGATCGCCAAGCAGTCATTGCAGAAACAGATAGCCAGCGCCCGCACCACCCGCTTCGACGTCATCGAGAGCTACCTGAACGCCCGGGAACGCGGCATCGACTATTCGATCAGCGAGCGCATCTACAACGCCTTGCCGTCGCTGACGCTGCAGGATCTCGTCCGATTCGAGCGTGCGAACATGGCGCAGAAGCCCTATCGCTACCTCATCCTCGGCGACGAGCGCAGCCTCGACATTCCCGCGCTGGAGCGGATAGCCCCCATCCGACGCCTCACAACGGAAGAGATCTTCGGCTACTGATCCGCTCCGCCAACGCCGCGGCACCCGGACAGAGAGGCCGGACAGGAGAAATTCAAACACTAACAGATATACAAGACAAAACATTATGGCAAAACCAGTAGATTTCAAGTATGCTCCCATGTTCCAGACGGGAGCTGACAACACGGAGTACAGACTGCTGACGAAAGAAGGCGTCAGCGTGGGCGAGTTTGAGGGACACAAGATCCTGAAGGTGTCGCCTGACGCGCTGACCCTGCTGGCACAGCAGGCTTTCCACGACGTAGAGTTCTGCCTGCGCCGCTCCCACAATGAGCAGGTCGCCGCGATCCTGCAGGATCCGGACGCCTCGCCCAACGACAAGTACGTCGCCCTCACGCTGCTGCGCAACGCGGAGTCATCCGTCAAGGGTATCCTCCCGTTCTGTCAGGACACCGGCACGGCCATCATCCATGGCGAAAAGGGACAGCAGGTGTGGACCGGATTTGAAGACGAGGAAGCGCTGAGCCGCGGTGTCTACAACACATTCACCGAGGACAACCTGCGCTATTCGCAGAATGCGCCGCTCAACATGTACGACGAGGTCAACACGAAATGCAACCTCCCCGCCCAGATTGACATCGAAGCCACCCAGGGCATGGAGTATCGCTTCGTCATGGTCGCCAAGGGAGGCGGCTCGGCCAACAAGACCTATCTCTACCCGATGACCAAGGCGGTGATCCAGAACGAGAGCACCCTGATCCCCTTCTTGGTGGAGAAGATGAAGAGCTTGGGCACGGCAGCCTGCCCGCCTTACCACATCGCGTTTGTCATCGGCGGCACGAGCGCCGAGAAGAACCTGCTCACGGTCAAGCTGGCCTCCATCCATTACTATGACAATCTGCCCACCACGGGCGACGAGACGGGGCGTGCCTTCCGCGATCTTGACCTCGAAGCCAAGCTCCTGAAAGAAGCCCACAAGATCGGGTTCGGTGCTCAGTTCGGCGGAAAGGCCTTCGCCCACGACATCCGCGTGATCCGCTTGCCGCGCCACGGCGCCTCCTGCCCGATCGGACTCGGCGTGAGCTGCTCCGCCGACCGCAACATCAAGGCCAAGATCAACAGTGACGGCGTCTGGTTAGAGCAGATGGACATGAATCCGGGCAACCTCATCCCCGCCGACCTGCAGCAGCCCGGAGAAGCCGGAGGCGTACACATCGACCTGGAGCAAGGCATCGATGCGGCGCTCGCCGAACTGACCAAGTATCCCGTATCGACACGTGTCAGCCTCGACGGAACGATCATCGTGGCCCGCGACATCGCCCATGCCAAGCTCAAAGCCCGCCTCGACGCAGGTCAGGAACTGCCCGAATACTTCCGCAAGTATCCCGTTCTCTATGCCGGGCCGGCCAAGACTCCGGAGGGCTATCCCTGCGGATCCATGGGCCCGACGACATCCAACCGCATGGATCCCTATGTGGATGAGTTCCAGTCACACGGCGGATCAATGATCATGATCGGCAAAGGCAACCGCACGCAGGAGGTCACTGACGCCTGCAAAAAGCACGGCGGCTTCTACTTGGGCACCATCGGCGGCGTGGCAGCCGTACTCTCGCAGGATGCAATCAAGAGCATCGAGTGCGTCGAATATCCGGAGTTGGGCATGGAAGCCATCTGGAAGATCACGGTGAAGGACTTCCCTGCCTTTATCTTGGTCGACGACAAGGGACACGACTTCTTCAAGGAGCTGAAGCCGTGGACACCCTGCACCACCTGCTGACAATCACCATCGGGGCGGCCTGAGCACATTCAGCCGCCCCTTTTCTGATCCTCCGGCAACGACGTGCCCCCTCCTTGCCTCCCCCACCCTGCTGCTCCTGACCCTGCTGCAGCATGGAACAGGAGTCATGGCAGGAGCACGTTGTTGCCATTTTTGTAACCTACAGATTTTCAACGTCTTACATACATGCCACACAGAGTATAGCTCTGGGGCGCCAAAAGCTATCATCCGGGCGGCCGAGAGCTATGCTTTCGACGGTCCAAAGCTATGCTCTGCGGAAGCCGCATCATGCATCTGCCTGTGGCACCCTTCACAACCGTGTTTTCGGGGCTCATGCAGCGTCAGCACCAAGCGCCGTCTGTGCCGTTGCTGCGATGACGTTCCGAAAGAGGAACAGGCGCGTTAACCTTTTTTAAGGCTACAGTCATGCAAGGATCGAAGCAAAGGGAAGTTTATCGCATAGATGAATAATCACACAAACAACGCATAACAGATCATGAAAAAAATCATTCTCTTCGCTCTCTGCCTGCTGACGCTCTCTGCCTCCGCACAGGACAACCGCCATGACATCCGCATCAGTTACGGAATCGGAAAAGACCGGCATTTCAACAACATCCGCAACGACATCGAAGGCTTCAATATAATGGACATTTTCCTGCTTCCGCTTTCCGAACTGAAGAACTATAATCTCACGCTGAACTTAGAATACTATTACCATCTCGACAAGCACATAGCCGTGGGTGCCATGACGGGCGGCATCTTCAACGGAAAATATGAAAGGGTGATTACGGGAGAGCCGATCGCAGGCGAGGAACTCAAGACACCGACTGCCCGCGCCAAACTGACAGGCCATGCACTCTATTTCATGCCCGCCGCGAAATGGACCTGGTATCGCAACAAGGTGGTGGCGATCTACTCCAAGGCCGGCTTCGGCGCACGCCGATATAAGTTGGATGTGGAATCGAACTACTATCCCGAGCGGCACGAGAACAAGTGGAAGACGGCCTTTCAGCTGTCACCCGTCGGCGTCGAAGTGGGCTGGCCGCACTTCAAGTTATTCACCGACTACGGCTTTGGCCATCAGGGTTATATCAACGCGGGCCTCGCCTGCCTGTTCTGAAAGGCACGCTCCGGCGGTCGGTTTCCTTCAGGCCGCATGGCGGAATCATTCGTTGCCCGATACGGAGGCGACTGTCCGGCCACAGCAGCAGGCCCTGCCTGCATCGGGGCGGGCCATCGGGCCCTTCCCGTGAAAGTCTGATTCTGCCGGCTGCAAGTGGCCATCGCACTCTTGGGCAGCCGAAAATGGGGCACGAAAATGAGGCAGGAACCGGCAACAGACAACTGCCATCACGCCGACAAGACAGGACACTGCATGAGGCTGACGAATGCGCCGCTCCATGCAGTGTTCTTTTTTTCCTGCACCGAAAGACAGAAATAATATGCGTAAAACTTGCAGGACATTCAGATATTTGTTACTTTTGTCGCGTTTCAACCTTAAATACATTCATGAGCCAGGACATAGGTCTGATCTGAGCGACCGGGCTCCGGCATATTGGAAGATACATGACAAAACCTGCAGACTATGAAAAAATCACTTTCAGGCATCACCTGCCTGCTGACCATCGGACTGCTCTTCACCTACATCGGCTTTCAGATGGGTGCTCCGGAGATGCTGAACACCATCATGCGCACGGCACATGACCTGCTGCTGAACACCGTATTCTATCTGATGGGAATATGCGTCATCACCGGCGCCATCGGCAAGCTCTTCGTCGAATTCGGGGTCACCGACCTGCTCGAAAAGATGCTCCGCCCCATGATGCGGCCGCTTTTCAACCTGCCGGGCGTAGCTTCCTTAGGGGCTGTCATGACATTCCTCAGCGACAATCCCGCCATCATATCCCTCTCGAAAGACCGCCGCTTCAGCAGCTATTTCAAGAAGTACCAGTTCATTTCACTGACTAACTTCGGCACGGCCTTCGGTATGGGCCTGATCGTCATTATCTTCATGATCGGCCACGGCTATTTCGTCGAACCGCTGCTTGGGCTGGCCGGCGCTTTCATAGGCTGCATCATCTCCACCCGGCTCATGCAACACTTCGTGATAAAAGCCTGTCCCCAGTATGAGACCGAGCAGGTGACGGTGGTGGAGACGGTGGCGGAAGAGCAGGAAGAGACGGAGACCAAATCGCTCTTCCTGCGCATCCTCAACTCGCTGCTGGACGGCGGGCGCACCGGAGTCGATGTCGGCATCGCCATTATCCCGGGTGTGTTGATCATCTCGACATTCGTGATGATCCTCACGTTCGGGCCCGGTGCCGGCGGCACATACACCGGCAAGGCCTACGAGGGCATCGAACTGCTGCCGCTGTTGGCCAACAAGATCGACTGGTTGTTCCGTATCGTGTTCGGCTTCACGGATCCTCACCAGGTGGCATTTCCCATCACCGCGCTCGGTGCAGTGGGTGCGGCCTTGAGCCTCGTGCCCAATTTTGTGGCGCAGGGATGGGTTGACGGAAACGCCATTGCCGTCTTCACCGCCATCGGCATGTGCTGGAGCGGCTATCTGAGCACCCACACCGCCATGCTCGATTCATTGGGCTACCGCGAGCTGACCTCGAAAGCGATCATCGCGCACACCTTCGGCGGATTGGGCGCAGGCATCTCTGCCCACTGGCTCTATCTGCTTTTCGCATGGCTGTCCTGAGCGTCAGGGAAGACAAAAGGGATGTCCCGGTCTGCCGGGCCATCCCTCTTGTCTCAATGTTCGAGGATGTTTTTGAGCATCTCGGGACAGTTCATCTCACACTTCCCCATCTCATCCAACCGCCTTCGGCCCTCGTCCGTGATCGCCACACAGATGCAGCGGTGGTCGCCATCCTGTGCGGTCCTGCGGACGAGCGACTGCTTTTCGACCGACGCGATCACCTTTGAGGTGTTCGAATAGGACAACCCCATTTCTTCGCGTATGTCCCCCACGGTCATCTGATCATGTTCGTTGAGCGTGCAGAGCAACATGGCCTCATTGATATTGAGCCCGTATTGTTTTTCCATCCCTGCTTCCAAAGCTGCGATGGCACGGTAGATGTCGCGCAGCCTGCATATCTTCTGATGTTCCATCATTGTATGTTTTAAATTCCCAAATAGAAATTTAACCCCAATCGGTCATTAGGCCGCAGTGTCACATTTATGCTTGTCATTTCCTGCTTTCCGACTGCTTTCATCCGCTTGCAGCACATCTCGCCTCCCGGGATTCCTTGACGCAGGCCGCTACGCCTTCGGACCCCAGACAGGTAATCTGTCCTGCCATCGGACAAAATCAGTTCGGACGCTAATGACTGATCCGGGTTTAAAGGAGTTGATGCTTAGGAGGTTTGAGGGTTAGGGGGTGAAAATTGGGAGCTTAGGAGTTGAAGGAGCTACAGGAGTTCAGACATATGTCAGGCATCCGCGCCTTCCATCCTGTTGGTTTCACTCCCCAACGAGCGTAGCAAGTGATAACTCCTCATACTCCGATACTCCCCAACGAGCGTAGCAAGTGATAACTCCTTTAACTCCTAAATTCCTAAACTTCACCTTCTCTACTCCCTTAAATGAAGAGATTCACACCCGCCTGCTCGGCCCGCTGCATGTAAGTGGCAACGCCGCCGACGGTCACTCCGTCAAGCAATTCTTCGCGCCGGACGCCCATCATGTCCATAGACATCTGGCAAGCGATGAACTCCACGCCACTGTCAATGGCCTGCTGGCGCAGCTCCTCCAACGAACTGATGCCTTTTTTCTTCATGATATGGCGCATCATACGATCGCCCACGCCGAGCATGCTCATCTGCGAGAGCTTCAGTTTCTTGCTGCTTGAAGGCAGCATCCATGAAAACATCCGGCCGAAAAGATCCTTCCGGACTTGCGGCTTGTGCTCTTTCTTGATGACATTCAACCCCCAAAAAGTAAAGAAGATCGACACCTTGTGACCAGTGGCCGCTGCTCCGTTGGCCAGAACGAACGTTGCCAAGGCACGGTCAAGATCATCGCTGAACATGATGAGTGTCTTGTTCTTTCCGCCATTGGCGGTCAGAACGGTCGGCTCGGCAAGGGTCCGGCCCTTCTCGATCAGCACTTTGTGCAAGCCGTTCTGCCCGGATACGGACAGAAGACGGTTGCCCGTGGACTGGCACCAGGCACGGGCGTCACGGGGGAAGCCGGCATCCGTGGCCTCCACTTCAACGCACTCACCTTCCTGCATCTTGTCCACAGCCTGCTTCAGCCTGAGGATCGGACCCGGACATTGCAGCCCACAGGCATCGAGCCTGATGATCTGTTTCTGCAAGCTCGTCTTTTCGTCAGTCTCACGTTGGGAGTCAGGAGCGGCTTGACAGCTGCAGTCATTATGCTGTATCTGCTGTCTGGCCAGCGCGTAGGTGCGATATCCGCCGCTCAGATTGCGCACATGCTTGAAGCCCCTGCCCTTCAGGAGCTGCTGAGCGATATATCCGCGGAGGCCGACTGCACAGAACACGACGATGTCCGCATCCTTGTCGAGCTCGCCGAGACGGTCTCTGAGATCGTCGACCGGAATGTGCCGTGCGCCGTCGATGGTCCCGAGCTCATACTCCTCCTGCGTTCTGACGTCAAGCAGGATGGTCTGTTTGCGATCCAACTGATCGATGTCGCGCCAATGGACCACCGGCATCCTGCCGCTGATGATGTTACCTGCCACATAGCCGGCGATGGCGATCGGGTCCTTGGCAGTGTTGTAAGGTGGAGCGTAGGCCTGCTCTAACGCCTGCAGATCATAGACCGTGCCGCCGTGCTTGATGACCAAGGCCAACTGATCAATGCGCTTGTCGACGCCTTCATGACCCACGCACTGGGCGCCGAAGAGCTTTCCGGTCTGCGGATCGAAGGTCAGTTTGGTCGTCAGCTGGGACGCCCCGGGATAGTAGCCGGCATGGGCAGCACTCCAAGTGGTGGAAGTTTCGAAGCTGATTCCTTCGGCCTTGAGCCGCTTGGCGGGCAGTCCGGTAGCTCCGACGGTGAGATCGAAGACCTTCGCAATGGAGGTCCCGATGGCCCCTTCATACCTTACCTTGTTGCCGAACACCATGTTGTCGGCCACTATCCGTGCCTGGCGGTTGGCCGGTCCGGCTAAATAATTGAGCCACGGCTGGTCCGTCAGCGGATGACGGAACTCAACGGCGTCACCGACTGCATAGACATCCGGCGCGGACGTCTGCAGAAAGTCATTGACCTGAATGCCGCGTCCGACAGCGATTCCGGCACCGGTCGCCAACTGCACGGACGGCCGGACGCCGATCGAAAGCAGCACCATGTCGGCCTCAATATGCGCTCCGTTGGCAAAGCAAACCTGCAGACTGTCGCCCTTTTCGAAATGATCCACGCCCGTCTGGAGATAGAGCCTGACACCCTGGTCGATGAGATGGCGGTGCACATGAGAAGCGATCGAGAAGTCGACCGGCGCCATCACCTGACCGGCCATCTCGACAATGGAGACTTCGGCACCGGCGTGATGGAGGTTCTCCGCCATCTCCAAACCGATGAATCCACCCCCTACGACAGTGGCTCGCCTGATCTGATGGGTGTCCATATAGGCTTTGATGCGGTCAGTGTCTTCCACATTGCGGAGTGTGAAGATGCCGTCCAAGTCGATCCCTTGCAACGGTGGGCGCACGGGCGTGGATCCCGGAGAGAGCAGCAGACGGTCGTATGCCTCCTCATACTGCGTGCCGTCGGCCCGGCGCACACATACGGTCTTTCGGGCGGTGTCGACAGACAGAGCCTCATGCTCTACCCTGACGTCTACGCGAAAGCGTCTTCCGAAGCTTCCGGGCGTCTGTACGAAGAGCCGGTCACGGTCTGCGATGATCCCTCCAAGATAGTAGGGCAACCCACAGTTGGCATAAGAGATATACTTGCCTTTCTCAATCAGGATGATGTCGGCTTGTTCGTCGTCACGTCGGATACGTGCTGCGGCAGTTGCTCCTCCGGCAACTCCACCTATAATTACATGTTTCATACCTTATGATGAATGATATATTTGCCTCTTAAAACATTTTCCCTTGGAAAACACTGCAAATATATAGCAATTCCGTGAGAGTGCAATAGCCTGCCCGGCCTGTATAACAATGTTTAACGGATGGGCTGTTTTTATCCACATGATTGAGAAGGCAGATCAGCCGCATCATCTGATCCGGCAAGAGGCGGAGCTGCTGATCAAAGGCAAAACAAGA
>JALFRV010000195.1 GCA_022778905.1 Prevotella sp.
AAAGCCCCAATTGCCGAACTGTACGTCAGCCTTTAAGTCAGGATCATATCCGGGCTCTTTGGAGATGATGTTGATGGCTCCGGCAACTGCACTGGAGCCATAGAGCGCAGATCCGGCACCCTTGACGATCTCCAAGCGGTCCACATCGTTGGTTCCTAATTGCTGGAGACCATAGACCCCGGCCAGTCCGGAGTAGATCGGCTCGCCGTCGACGAGTACCTGCGTGTGCTCTGCACCAAGCCCCTGCATGCGAGCCGTGGAGAAATTGCAGAACTGACATTGCTGTTCAACGCGTACGCCTGGTACTCCCTCGAGTGCCTCAAAGAGATTTTGGGCATTCTTGTTGATGATGGATCGGGATGTCAGAACTTCGGTTCGGATCGGCACATTCTTGACAAAATGCTGGGTTCGTGTACCGGTAACGACAACCTGATTGAGTTCCTGCTCCTCTTCCTCGAGTGCAAAGTAGACCTCGGTACCGGTACTTGCCCGCATCGTGACAGTAAGCTCCTGCGGCTGGTAACCGACACTGCTTGCCACGATCACTTGTTGGCCGACAGGCAGGTTTGCCAACTGGAAGTGGCCTGTCTTATCGCAGTTAGTTGTAAGTTTTGTACCTTTGACTTGAATTTTTGCATAAGGAATATGCTTTCCGTCTACTTTGCTCTTGACATCGCCAAAGAGCATGGCGTCCGTTTTCTGTGCCATCATAGCAAGGGAAAGGGTTCTTCCCATCAAACACAATAACAACCTTTTCTTCATTTTTATGGGTTTAATATAACAACAATGGTTTAACAGTTTGCAAAGTTAGGCCTTCTGATGCACAACGGCAATACTCAAAAATAGGTAAAAGCGACCGTCCGAAGAGCCATCAGATGGGTTACAACAACATAGTAAACACCCGTTCCTCACATATGTATATAGAAAGAACAGCCCAAAGGAATCAGAACACATGACCGAGAGAATGGACCGCACGTGGCGGATCAGCCATGCGGACAAAGCAGCATGCAGCTTTCCTTATCTCAAATATTAAATTCCTGAAAGACAAATGATTGATGGCCCAACTCCGAAGAATAAGTTGAATGTCACTGTAGGAAAACGGACGGGGTGGGTTCTATGCGGATGTCTGCAATCTGCGTGCGGATTGACCGGCAGGTATAAACTAAAGATGAAAGCAAGTAAACAATATGTAAACCCATTCAGTAACAAGAACCATAAACGCAAGTGCAGTTTGAGGCATGGTAAATATGAACGAATTGGGTAAAGAAATGCAGTGCAGTAACTTGACCAAATCAGTGCAGTGCCTTTGTGAAATCAAAGCAGTGGCTTGGCCAAGTCACTGCACAGTGTTTATCAAGTCATATTGGTGCCATTTTGCCAAGACCTCTCATTGGATCATCAAAATATACTTTTCCTTCCAGAGGATCCTAACCTTTTGCCAACAGAACCAATTGAATGCGAATCTGAAGATGCTGAAAGCGGGCCAAAGAGCTGTCAAACAAAAATCCCCCGATTCACCTTGCGTGAACCGGGGGCAATTCATCTCGCGCTGCATTCATATTTGCAGATCGGCTTAGCGATGGTTTCATTCCTTCTTGCTTGCCGCACGCGTCGATCTCTTGGCCGTTTTCTTCTTCTCGGGTTTTTCAACTTCCGCGCGAAGACGATCACTTGCTGCCTCAACCTTATCTATCTTGGCCATCAACCGATCAATCTCTTTATTCTTCATATTGATTTCTTCACCTTGATTTTTAATCGTGGTGAGGAGGCCATTCAGTTCCTCGTTGTCAATGTCTTCCGGATAAAGGTTGTTGACGCGGTTGATGAAGTCGCCCAAGATGTTCATATAATTGGTGAACGCATCGAATGGACTACTGTAGATGCCACGATCCAAACCGACGTTGCTCGGCTTAGTCGTCATGAATCTGAAGTTGTTGGTTGCCTGCAAATAATCCCAATCCTGGTTGATCCGCGGATCATTTGCGATACGCACGCGGTCGGCAATTGAATAGAGCTTATTGAATGCCTCGCGCTGCATCGGATTGCCTAACCAGCAACTGACATCACGCTCCTCATCGACCCAAGACAAGGTGTCAGGCACGTCTAAATTGCCTACGCTCTTCATTTTCATGCAGATTTCCGTCGGTGTAGAGAACGTGATCCCCTTCTGTTTGGCACATACGGGAATGGCATGCAGGAACTCAAGGATATTACTGGACAGTGGTTGGGCAATGCCCAATGCACTCAATTCCATGAAGATGTTGATGATCTGCTCTTCATCCGGAAATGCTGCGATCCGATTGATATAATTGTCTGCAAACAGCGGATACCCCTCCCAACTGCTGTTGTTGAACCGCAGACAGATGTCATCGCTCAGATTGATGTCACGAAGCAATAGCTTCAGGCGGGGATCCAGGGAGCAGTTGTAGACGTAATGTGGCGACTTCCAACCCAGAACATGCTTGGCCCCCTCGGTCAGCATGCCTTTGAAGCCCATCTGGGAAGCCTGCAATCCGATGTCATCACTATAGATGAGCGAGGAATTCCGCAACACTTTAGGTGTCTGGCCAAAGTACTCCTTCATCTTCTCAACCTGCTTTTTCACGTCAGCAGCAAAGCTTTCCTCATTGGCAAGGGCAGATAAACCGTGTGAATAAGGTTCTGCCAGAAACTCCACACAACCGGTATCATTGAGTTCCTGCAACTTTGCAAGGACCTGAGGGGCATGTAACTCCAACTGCTCGATGCCCACCCCGGAAAGTGAGAAGGCAACTTTGAAATACTTATCATTCTCCTTGATCATCTGCAGAAGCATGTTCAGGGCCGGCATGTAGGACCGTTCAACGATGTCGGATATGCTCCGTTCATTCTCATAATCATCGTAATAGTAATGATCGGTACCAATATCGAAAAAGCGATAACGTTTCAGATGGATGATCTGATGTATCTCGAAATATAAGCAAATCGTCTTCATGTTTATAGAACTTTTAGTTTATTATGATGCAATAGTGATAGTTACCATCCCAATGTCTTGATGTATAGTTCTCGAATCCACGCGCCGACTTTCTCCCAGGTGATCTGGTCGACTTCTTTTTTGCCTTCTTCCGAAAGGTAGCGAAAAAGACTTTCATTGTGACAGATGCTGTACATAGCATCGGCCAATGCATGAATATCCCAGTAATCAACCTTGATACAGTTAGTCAAAATCTCCGCACAGCCGCTCTGTTTGGATATGATGGAAGGTGTTCCACATTGCATGGCTTCCAACGGAGAAATGCCAAAGGGCTCGCTGACTGATGGCATGACGTAGACATCCGATGCCTTCAGACATTCGTAGACTTGCTTGCCGCGCATGAATCCGGGAAAATGGAAGCGGTCGGCAATGCCCCGTTCGGCGGCAAGATAGATCATCTGGTCCATCATGTCACCTGATCCGGCCATGCAAAAGCGCACATTATGCGTACGATGAAGCACCATGTTCGCAGCCTCGACAAAGTATTCCGGCCCTTTCTGCATGGTCAATCGGCCTAAAAACGTAACGATCTTTTCCTTGTCGGTATGATCCGGACGCGGGGTATCCTGCCATTCTTGCTTTAAGGGATAGACCGCATTGTGGACCGTGAAGACCTTTCTTGGATCCTGATGATACTGATTGATGACCGTCTGACGTGTCAGGTCGCTCACACACATGATACAATCTGCAGCGTCCATACCATCCTTCTCAATCGAGAAGACGGTTGGGTTGACGTGACCACGGCTACGGTCAAAATCGGTCGCATGAACGTGGATGCAGAGCGGTTTGCCACTTACCTGCTTCGCATGAATGCCAGCCGGATAGGTCAGCCAGTCGTGGGCGTGAATGATGTCGAAGTCTTCGGACCTTGCAACCACCCCCGCAATAATCGAATAATTATTGATCTCCTCGTGCAAGTTGCCCGGGTAGCCGCCTGCAAACTCCATACATCCGAGATCATTGACATTCATATAGCTGAAGTCGGAGTATATATGATCCCGGAAATAGAAATACGATTCCGGAGGCATCACATTCCCTACCCGGCCTTTTACATAATCATATTCAACATCGCGCCATACGATCGGAACGCTATTCATCGCAACAATCCTGCAGGCGGATCTGTCCTCATCGCCCCATGGTTTGGGCAGACAGAGCGTGATGTCCACATCTCCCTGAGCGTAAAGGCCTTGAGATATACCGTAATTAGCTGTCGCGAGTCCGCCATATACATGAGGAGGATACTCCCAACCGAACATTAATACTTTCATCGTCAACCCTCCTTATAATATGTATATTTCTCCAACAACTCCATCGTACGCAGGATCTCGGCCACGTTCATGGCAAACGAAACACCGCCCCGACCATGGAATGGAGGATTCCCATCAAACAATTCCGGAATGGTCGTGACACAATGGTTGAACATTTCTTCCTCATATCCGACCATCTGACGCTCCACAAAGCTGAGGCGGGTACCCTTATAGAGCCTCAGACAAGCCTCCATATAGAATCCCCCTAACCACGGCCAGGCCGTTCCCTGATGATAAGCGTAATCCCGCTGGGTCTGCGGACCGACATACATTGGATTGTAGCCGCCGCTCTTGGGTGACAGGGAGCGCAATCCTTTCGGCGTCAGCAGTTCCCGCGTACAGACATCGAGGATCCCTTTCTTTTGATCCTGTGACAAAGGCGAATAATCAAAGGCAACAGGGAAGACCATATTGGGACGGACGCTCCAGTCGATCATATGGCCATCCACATAATCATAGAGATAACCGTATTCATTGAGAAAAGTATCCACGAAAGCCTCTTTACACTTGGCCGCTACGGTTTCCAAGTGAGCAGCCTGATCTGTTTCGCCGTTAGAGGACAGCATAGAAGCAACAAACATCAAGGCATTATACCACAGCGCATTGAACTCTACGATATAGCCGGAACGTGGCACAACCGGACGCCCATTGGCCATCGAGTTCATCCATGTCAGTGCTTTTTCCCGTCCGCCGCGCACAAAGAGCAGCCCATTCGGCTCGAGTGTCATGTCCGGATGTTTGTTGGACTCAATGTATTCGATAATTTCAGTTATAAACTGGCCATACAGTTTGAAGCACTTTTCATTACCACATTCCTTGGCATACTGCTGCACCGCCCAAACCGCCCATAATGGCACGTCCGGCTTATCCATCTCATAGATCTTCACGCTTAGCTCCTCTCCATGCATGAATTCGGTCAATCCGCGCATGGCAGTCTGCATGACCAATTCGAAATAATCGCTTTCTTCGATGGACAAGGTCAGACCTGGCAATGCGATGAAAGTATCGCGAGCCCGGCATTTAAACCATGGATAACCGGCCAGAAGATAACGATCATCGTTCTTGGCCCGATTACGAAACTGATGCGCAGCCGTGACTAAGCAATGGAAGAAGTTATCTCGCGGAACCCTACTTTCAACTTCCACATCAAATACATGCTTCAAGCTCGCTGATTTATTGGCAGTTGTAGATCCGGCGAATATAACACTCTCGCCTTTACGGAGACTTACATCAAAGTAACCGGGGACATAAAGATCTTCGTTCGAAGCATAGCCGCGTTCTTGCTCCTTCGGGTATTCGATGCCACGATACCAGTCGGGTTGAAAATGGAACTCATTCTTTCGGGAGAACTGCATATACAGATCGGGATAGCCGGGGTACATACATGTCCTGATGCCATTCTCCACTTCGACGTAGTCGCGACTGGCCGATCCGTTCTCATGGGTGAACTGCCTGACGCTCCTGAAAGCCAGAAAAGGACGGAAACGCAATGTCGTAGCAGCATGAGAGTCAACCAATGTGTAGCGAATAAGTATCCTGTCCTCATAGCGCTGGAAGATAACCTCCCGCTTGAGCAGCACATCACCCACCCGATAGACCGTCGTCGGAACCTTGTCGCAATAGAACTCACGTATATATTTATGACCTTTAGGGCTGTAATTGTTGCCCTGATACTTATGCAGACCCAAGTTGAACTCTGCCCCATGCTGTATGACGGTGACGTCAAGGGATGAAAGCAAGACATGATTTTCATCATCGAGCTCAGGAACCGGGACGACTAAAAGGCCATGATATTTACGTGTATTGCAATCCACAATAGTCGTACAAGCATACGCCCCCGACCGATTGGTACGAAGAATCTCCTTTGGCAGCGATTCTTCCAGATTCGTTATCAGTGACTTTTCAAATCGTAGATAGCTCATAGGTTTTACTTAAGGTATTGATAAAATAATAGTCTGTTCTGACGTGTCTTGATCTTCCAAGCACCCGTCTTTTATTTCTCAAAAGTACAAAAAAACAATCTGATTCCCAAATAAAAGGTCTCCGAATTTGAAGAAAACTTTTTATTTTATGTTGTAGAATACAAATTTCGTCAAAAGAAATCATTATTTAGGAAATAATTATTACTTTTGCAATAATTAAGGAAAAGATTTGTATGAAATGGTTGCTCAAGAAGAAAGCTTAATAGGTGAAGTATACGCTCAGATTGAACAATTGTGGGGATCCTTGTCTGAACAACATCGGGATCTTCTGCTGGCTAATCTTAGAATCCACCAATATCGTAAGAATGAAATCATCTACAAGGATTCGGATACGCCGGAGCAGATGTATTATCTGATCCAAGGAAAGGTCAAGATCTACAAGGACGGTATCGGAGGGCGCAACCAGATCATACGGGTCATCAAGGCTGGCCAGTTTTTCGGCTATCGCGCTTATTTCGCGAACGAAGATTACAAGACTGCCGGCACTGCTCTAGAACCCACCTCCATTGCCATGATACCAACCAAGATCGTCGTGGAGATGATGAAGTCGAACAGCAACATCTGCTTCTTTTATATTCGGAAATTATCTGCGGAGTTGGGAGTTTCGGACGAAAAGATCATCAGTTTGACGCAGAAGCACATCCGGGGGCGGCTGGCCGAGGCACTGCTGTTCCTGAAAGACTGTTACGGACTGGAAGAAGACGGCTCCACCTTGAGCATTTACCTTAGCCGGGAAGACCTTGCCAATCTGTCCAATATGACTACCAGTAATGCCATCAGGACACTTTCGAGCTTCTCTAACGAGAAACTCATTGCCATTGACGGACGCAAGATCAAGCTGATCAACGAAGAAGAACTACAGAAAGTCTCCAAGTTGGGCTGAACTAACGCTATGCTATGGCAGGTGAAAAGGCGGTGTAATCAGCTTGACCGACTGTGCAGTCCCTTCAACCAAATCGTTCATCAGAGGCCGATTCGGGTTAAATTCCGAGGCCTAATGAATCGATTGAGGGTTAATGGGACGGCTGTTCTATCGGCTGTGTGCCAAAGATGCGTTGCTTCAATTGCAACAACGCGGATTTCTGCCGGATTGCAGCTTGCTCCCCCAAACGTATCATTGCTTTCATACTGGCTTGCGAAAAGCTCGTAACCCCATAACCACCCAAGTCCGGACGGATGATCACATCCGCTATCTGGCAATTAGCCATATACTTGTCAATATCAGGACGAGCGACCACCCATCCTATCATTCCGCCGATTCCGAGATCTTTCAAATACTCATCACGAGGCGTCTGCTCGTTCTGCGAAAGATCTACGGCTATCACGAGATCAGCCCCCATGGCTTTCACGACATCCACGGGCAGATTGTTCATCATTCCTCCGTCGAACAGCCATTCATTTCCCATCTTCACCGGTTTGAAGACACCCGGAATGGCCATACTCGCTCGCATCGAACGCGCAAAGTTGCCTTTACTGAGCACGATCTCCTTCTGACTCGGGAACGCAGTAGCCACACACCGGAATGGGATGGGCAGTGAATCAAAATGAATCGGATCACGCATGTTGAACGTAAGACTGTCCAGGCTATGCATGATGTGATCCCCTTTGACCATACCGAAAGCCGGGTCTGCATGCTTACTGTTCTTGCGTGATACCGGGAAACCGAAAATGTAGGTCACCCCGTCCCTTTCCGTCAACACCCGATCACGCAACCGGACGTCACGATCGGCCAAAAGCACAGCCCAGTCCTGCGAGCAGAACAGCGTATCCAGACGGTCTGAACGATAGCCGACAGCATAGAGGCCGCCCACGATGGAGCCAATGCTGGTTCCGGCAATATAATCTATCGGGATCCCCAACTGCTCGATCACCTTCAAGACCCCAACTTCAGCAGCACCTTTTGCTCCACCTCCGCCTAAAACAAGGCCTACTTTCAGCCGTTTTTGAGGTGTTTCGGATAGGGAAAGAAGGCTGAAAGCCAAGGCAAAACAAAGCAACAGCACACGGTGAGATCGTTTCAGGGTGGTGCGGAAGGATGTAACAGTCTGCGGAGAGAGCATCTTCGAAGCGTCTGCATGATGGTCTCGAAGCAGCGGACGAATATGCTCGGACAACCCGAACGCCTGTGCGCCGAAACCCTGCTTTAGTATAATGATCGGGAATCCTGACGATATCGTCTTCCCTACCGCTCGTCCTTGTTGACCGCGCGGCGGAATGCCTGACGGTGGAAACGTTCTTCGGCCTTGATGATCTGCAGCACTTTTCGAGCCGGAAGCACTTGCAGGAACTGCCGATGGTATTTGCGCTGCAGCTCTTTCATCTGGATATCGGCTTCGTCCAGCTTGGCAATGGCTTCCTCACAAGCCTTGTCGTCATTGAGGTCAACGTGACGGTAGCGTCGTCTCGAGCCAAAGATGACACGCTGTTTGTTCATCATCTCCCGGTACAGCGGGAAGAAAGCGGCAGCTTCCTTTGGGGTCAGCGCTGCCTTGGTTGTGATATATTGCTCCAAGTCCGCCTGAAATTTAGCGGGGTCGAATCGTGGCCGCGGATTCTGTCCTACTACGGTCAACGACAACAATAATGCGATGATACAAATACTAAATCTCTGAAACATAGGCATAAATCTCCTCGTTATCAACCATTGTATAATCTGCGGCTTGATCGAATACGGAATAGGTGACAGGCTGGGAATAGGTGGATGGATGCACGTGGTTGACAGACACGTTGCTCCTCTCCGGTCCATTGAAAAACACACTCATACTGAATACAACCGCCAAAACGCAGGCCGCGGCCAGCAAAGCAGGCCTCAGCCGGCGCCATACGCTCGGTTGCATCTTGATGACACGGACATCCGACTCCGGCAGCTTTGCCATCACCTGAGAGGTAAAGTTGTCGAAATAGTTTTCTGGAACACGGAACGGCGTCTGTTTTCCAAATCTTTGTTCAAGCTCCTTTTCTTCTTTGGCCATGTTATTTTTTATTTATCTATTTGACGCATGACAATCATAATGGTTTAATCTCCACCGATTTATTTCTTTTGAACGATCCAATCTTTTTTACTCCCGGCGCTTCACGTACTCGGTGATCTTCTGTACGGCGAGATGATAGTTAGCCTTCAGCGCTCCTTCGGATGTCCCGAGCACCTTGCTGATCTCGCTGTACTTCATCTCGTCGAAATATCTGAGCGTAAATACAGTGCGCTGGGCGTCCGGCAGACGGGCGATGGCTTCCTGTAGAAGGGCCTGCGTGCTATCCCCATCGAAATATTCATCAGCGACCATCCGGTTGGCTACAGACAAGTCTTCATCCGCACTGACCTTTGCCGCCGATTTCTGCTTGCGAAGGAAATCAAGCGACTCGTTGATGGCGATGCGGTACAACCAGGTGGAAAACTTGGACAGACGCTGGAAGTCATCCAAATTGTTCCACGCCTTGATAAACGTGTTCTGCATCACGTCGTTCGCATCCTCATGGTTGAGCACAATGTGGCGGATCTTCCAATAGAGCGGTTCGCTGTACAGGCGGACGATCCCTTCGAAAGCCTGCCTTCGTGTCTGCGGATCCGCCAACTGACTCAACAGTTTGTCATCTGCGCTTGCCATCTTCTATTGATATGGGATGAGACATTGGTTAATGACCCGATCATAGCCATAGACATCACGATATTGCTGCAACCGCCCTTGCCTGTCGCTGACGATTGTGTGATAAGTGATGAAGACAGGGACCTGCGGCGTGACCGCCACACGGCCTATCAGCATGCGCCGGTTCAGCGTATCCGGGACCGCTTCTTCCGGCTTTCCGGCATCCCGAAAGGCTCCGTGGCCGAGACCAGAGACATCGGCCGTCATGGAATATCGGATCCTGTCCATCGTCTTCTGATCCTTTTTCTGCAACATGAAGACTGCAAGTTCATAGGGCTTCTCCACCCTCACACAACCGTGGGAGACTCCTCTGTTGTCATTGGCGAAGAATGCCCGGGAAGACGTATCATGCAGGTAGATGGAGAAATCATTGTCAAAGCGGAAGATGATCCGCCCCAACGAGTTGCCTTCCCCACCCTCCTGGACGACGCTATAGTCACCGCTCAGCAGCATGGAAGGAGTCACTTCGCCGACGTCGACCGCCTTCCCCGTCCGCCGGTCGCGCACGAAGTAACGATGCTGGTCAAAATATTGAACGTTGCCGGCATGCGCGACAATGCTCTTTTGGATAATGCTGCGCGGGACAACCCATTGCGGATTGACGTCCATACGCTTGATCCGGCTGGTCAAGAGCGGGGTTTTGGTTTCCAAGGTGCCGCATCCTATCCGCATCGTCAGATGCTCGTCACCATCATAGGCATCCAAATGGAACGACGGTATATTGACCACCACGCATTTGGAATGCTGTTCCGGATGATCCTTTAGACGCCAGCGACAGCGTTCCATGTTGGCCATGATCTTCAAACGGTCCATCCCAATGGAATCAGGATCATTGAGCAGGCGGCTCAATCGGACATACATGGGATGACGCGGTTGTACTGACCGCAGAAAGCCACCGATGCTGTCAATGCGGACCTTGCGCAAGGCCGCAGCGTAAGCAGCCTTGTCCGGCAGCTCCATATCAAGATCGAACAACTCCACATAGCTCACACGCACAGAATCGCTGTCGCGCACATCAAGCCGGTTGAAGACGGATCGGGGATTGAGAAATCCATAACGTTGGCCGATCGCATAGCGCAGATAGGCCTTCGTGAGATGGTATTCCAATCGGGCCATGACCTGATTGATGCGGTTGGCAGCCGTGTCAAAGTCCAGCGTGCGGATATGTTTCAGATCCGCCTCGATCTCCTGAACACAGAACTTATTGGGCGAGAAGCCCATCCGGTCCACCCCTTTCAGAAAAGTCAGCAGCGTGTCTGCCCGGCCGTCAACGCCTTTCCGGTCAATCCAGAGGAAATCTCCTCCTGACCGATAGTAGCCCTTGGTCCGGTCGTCTGCAGTCGTCCGGTCCTTGTCATCGGCCATGAGCCGGTCCATGAAGCGGCGTATGGCATGCGAATTCAACGCAAAAGCCACGGAGTCCATATCACTATAGTCTCCTAAAAGAAGTTGTCTATTGGGATTACTGATTTTCTCTTGACATGACGCAAACGCCATTGCCACGAAAAAGAAGAAAGCTAAAAACCTTGAGAGTTTCAAAGGAACTTATCTGATGGAGATCTTCCGGACCACCTTTCCTACCTTTATTATATAACAACCTTTAGGCAGATTCAGGTCAAAATACTTGTCCGGATCCTCTATTTTGACGCTCATTACCCTGACGCCTGCCACATTATACACCTGCAGGACTTCGCCCGTCGCCCCCGTGACATGCACGGTAGCCTCGTTAACGGCCACGGTAATCGCAGGAACTTCTATGCCGGCCGACTCGCTGAGCGATTCGGCTCTGAGCTGAACCGGCACACAAAGGAGAAGAGCGGCACCAAAGGCCAGAACAAGTATATTTCTTTTCATACGCGTATTTCTAAAGTACCATTACAAAGATAAGTCTATTAATTGAAAACTAAAAGCAGGCAAATGAAAAGAAGATGACATTTAGAATTATTTAACTAAACATCTACAATAAGTCCTTCCTTGGCCAATGCACTTTCCGGAAACAGCTGCTGCGCTTCCTGCAGGATCAGTTCCTCATGGTCATAACGAGCACTGTAGTGTCCCAGCAGCAGCCGGCCGGCATGGGCGTCACGGGCTACAGCAGCCGCCTCGGCAGCCGTGCTGTGATAGTACATACGTGCCCGGTCGGCGTGATCGTTGGTGTATGTCGACTCGTGATAGAGCAAAGACACGTCGCGGACGAGTTCGTGCAGCCCCGGGAGATATCGCGTGTCACTGCAATAGGCATAGGACCGAGGGGGCGTGGAGGCCGTGACAAGCCTGCTGTTGGCTATCACGTCGCCTTCAGCTGTCACCCAGCCACTCCCCATCTTGATGTTGTTGATCTGGCTGACAGGGATCCCGTAATAGTCGATCATGTCACGCAGAATGTGCGGGAGGGTCGGCTTCTCGCGGAAGAGGAATCCGCAGCACGCGATGCGATGATCCAGCGGGATCGTTTCAACGGTCACACTCTTGTCCTCATAGATCACACGGTTGACGGTGGTGTCGACGGCATGGAACACGACTTCAAACTCCAGCCCCCGGCAGAACATGTCCAGCTGCATCCGCAGCATCGGCTCCAATGCCCTGTCCGCATAGACATGCAGGGGGGCCGTACGTCCGAGCATGCCGAAGGTGGAAATCATGCCGATCAGTCCGAAACAATGATCGCCATGGAGATGAGAGATGAAGACGGCGCTGATCTTCGTAAAACGCAGATGACTGCGCCGCAGCTGGATCTGCGTACCTTCCCCGCAGTCGATCATGAAGAACTTGCCCCGGATCTCGACGACCTGGGATGAGGCAAAGTGCTTCAAGGTGGGCAAGGCACTCCCACATCCTAAAATATATACTCTGAAAGGCTCCATCGCCTTGACTGTGCTTGTTTGTGAATCGTGGAGGGGCCGGATCACTTCACCCTTTTAAAGGCGAAGATGCCGGTCTTGTTCTCAAGATAGAGGCTATCGGCACCCAATCCGTCAATCATGAACGTGTCCTTGTTGAGCAACAGGTTGCCGTTCAGGATCTTCCAATTCGTCCACGGACGGGTCTCGGCCTTCACATTCGACTTCACGACGCCTCCTTCCTCGATGTCAAAGTTCTTGTCAATGCTGGTCCATTTGCCGAGGAGGGTGGTCAGATTGATGATCTTGGTAGCGATCAGTTCGCCCTCCACCTTCCGCGCGATCACGGCCATGCGGTCTCCGACCAAAAGTCCGCCCTGGACGACGGGCGTCATTTCGGCTTCACTGTCAGCAATCATGTAGCTCAGCGTGTCGCCTGCATCCGTGACAAGTTCAAGGGTATGCATCGCCGTTCCTTCTCCGCAGATGCCATAGACGGTGCTGTCGGCCTCCGAATCCTCGGTCAGGATGCTGTCTGTCCCGGTCACTT
>JALFRV010000220.1 GCA_022778905.1 Prevotella sp.
ACAGAGTGCTTGGTAAACCTCTTAAAAAACAAGGAAATGGAAAGAAACAAAAGCAATGTAAGTGCGCTGTTCATGCTTTTCAGCATACTCTTCTGTGTCTGCCTGATTACGGCAAACGTTCTTGAGACAAAGCAAATAGCCGTTGGACCGATCAGCTTAACTGGTGGATTGATCGTCTTCCCGGTATCATACATCATCAATGACTGCGTGTGCGAGGTGTGGGGCTATGCCAAGGCGCGGCTGCTCATCTGGACCGGATTTGCGATGAACTTCTTCTTCGTGCTTCTTGGAGCGCTCTGCGACGTCATCCCCGGAGCCCCTTACTGGCACAATGATGCGGGCTTCCACGCCATCTTCGGGCTTGCGCCGCGCATCGCCGCCGCCTCTTTTGCCGCCTTTTTGGCCGGCTCTTTCGTCAATGCCTACGTGATGAGCCGCATGAAGATCGCGTCCGAGGGGCATCATTTCTCCCTCCGTGCCGTTGTGAGCACGGTGGCGGGCGAGAGCGTCGACTCGCTGATCTTCTTCCCGCTGGCCCTGTCGGGCGTTGTCCCGGCCGACGAACTGCCCTTGCTGATGCTCTGGCAGGTGGTGCTGAAAACGGTTTACGAAATCATCATCCTGCCCGTCACGATACGCGTCGTGTATTACCTGAAACAGCATGAAGGCGTGGATGTCTACGACGAAGGTGTGAACTATAATGTGCTGAAAATATTTAACATCTGAAAACCTCATGTTTCCGCTCCGCGCATATGATAGCTTTGGGGCGCCGAAAGCATAGCTCTTGGCCGCCCAAAGCTATCATATGGAGGCCCGAAAGCTATCATATGCGGAAGGCATAGCTATGAGGTGCAAAAACGACCCGATATGAGTGATACGAGAAAAGGGGAAGGACTGGCTGCATTGGGGGCCAGGACGGCCTATGCGGACCACTATGCCCCAGAGGTCTTGGAGACCTTCAGCAACCGCCATCCTGACAATGACTACTGGGTACAGTTCAACTGTCCCGAGTTCACATCGCTCTGTCCGATCACCGGACAGCCCGACTTCGCCGAGATCCGCATCAGTTACGTGCCCGGAGAGCGTATGGTCGAGAGCAAGAGCCTGAAGCTCTATCTCTTCAGCTTCCGCAATCACGGCGACTTCCATGAAGACTGCGTCAATGTCATCATGAAGGACTTGGTGCGGCTGATGGATCCCAAGTATATCGAAGTGACCGGATTTTTCACCCCGAGAGGCGGCATCAGCATTTATCCCTACGCCAACTACGGCCGGCCGGGCACACGCTATGAGCAGCTGGCCGAGCGCAGGTTCGAGCTCCACGGGATGCCTGCTGCGCCGGTGAAGGGATGACGGGCCGGCAGCAAGGCATGGCAGATTGGCATAGAAAGAAGGAGACCGAAGCATGAGAAAGTGGATTGTCATTTCATTATTACTCCTCTCCGCCCTGACGCCCGCATGCGGACAGCAGGCCCGAAAGCGCGTGGCGGTGGTCCTGTCGGGCGGCGGAGCCAAGGGCATGGCCCACATCGGCGCCCTGAAGGTGATCGAGAAGGCGGGCATTCCGATCGACATGATCACCGGCACCTCCATGGGCGCGCTCATCGGGGGGCTGTATGCGATCGGCTATGATGCGCATCAACTCGACTCGATGGTGCGCGTACAGGAATGGAACTTCCTGCTTTCCGACCGTGCCGACGTCAGCCGCCAGAGCCTCGAAAGCCGCCGGCTGCAGAACACCTATATCCTTTCGAAAGACATAAACTTCAGCCGCAGGACCTCCTTGTTCGGCGGAGGCTACATCGTGGGGAAGAATCTCTCGAGCCTGTTTGCCCGCCTGACAGCCGCCTATCGCGACTCGATGGACTTCAACCAGCTGCCCATCCCGTTCGCATGCGTGGCCACCAACATCATCGACAACACCGAATACGACTTCCGTAGCGGCGTGCTCTATGAGGCCATGCGCACCAGTATGTCGATCCCCGGTGTCTTCGCTCCGATCCGCAAGGATGACATGCTGCTCGTCGACGGCGGCCTACGCAACAACTTTCCTGTCGACATCGCCCGCCAGATGGGCGCCGACGTGGTCATAGGCGTGACCGTTCAGGGACCCGCAAAGACCGCCGATGACATCCGCGACGGCATGGGCGTGCTCGGGCAGATCGTCGATGTCAACTGTAAGAACAAGTATCTCGAGAACATGGCGGCGACGGACGTCCTCGTGCGGGCCGACACCCGCGGCTACTCCGCTGCCAGTTTCAACCTCGCCGCCATTGATACGCTCATCCGGAGAGGTGAGGAAGAAGCGATGAAACACTGGGACGAGCTGATCGCCCTCAAGCGTATGATCGGAATGGGGGAGGCACCTGTCACGCACAGACCGGTCAGGGGCGAGGACCATGCGCTGCCTGCGAGATTCCGGGTCAACCGTTTCACGTTCACCGATGTGGCCGATAACGACCGCGCCTATCTGTCAGCGAAGTACCGGATAGACAAGCGCGACAGCGTCTCCATGGACGAGTTGGACGAGATCGTGTCGGCCATGCGGGTCGATCTCTATTATACCGACGCCGAAGTGTTCACCCACCGCCACGGCGACAGCTATGACGTGGAGATCGTGGCAAAGGAGAAAAAGACCAGCCAAGTCAACCTCGGCGTGCGCTTCGACACCGAAGAGACAGTGGCGATGCAGGCCAACGCCGGTTTCATGTTCAAGACCCGCTCCCCCCTGGTGGCTGACCTTACGCTCCGGTTGGGCAAGCGCATCATGGTCAGAGGAGACCTCACGTTCTCCCCCTTGACCTTCAACCGCATCAAGCTGTCATATCTCTACCGGCATAATGACCTCAATGTCTATGACAAAGGTGACCGGGCCTATAACGCCACCTATAACGAGCATCTCGTGAACCTCAACCTGCTCGACTTCAACGTGCGCAACTTCAACTTCAACATCGGTGCCCGGTTCGACCATCTCAATATCCATAACCTCCTCGCACAGGTCGCCTCCGAGCAGCCCGTGGCATCTCTGAAGGCCGATCATTTCATCAGTTACCACGCCGATGTCATCTACAACTCCGAGGACAGGTGGAATTTCCCCACGCGGGGAGCGCGCTTCGAGGGCGGCTTTGCCTATTACACCGACAACCTCACCGGCTATCTCGGCCACAAAGGCTTCAGCTCCCTGAATGCCATGTGGCGCATGAATTTCACCTTCAGCGAGCGTATCACCATCCAGCCGATGGCCTACGGACGCCTCCTTTTTGGTAAAGACATCCCGATAGAGAAGCAGAATGCGATCGGCGGAGAGTGGTTTGACCATTACTTGGACGATCAGATGCCGTTCGCAGGCATAGGATACGTGGAGCATACGGACAATCAGTTCGCGGCCATCCAGTTGCGGGCGCAGCTCCGGATCATGGAAAACAACTACGTCCGGGCAACCGTCACCGCCGCCCAGCACGCGCAACGGCTGCGCCAACTGCTGCAACACGGGCCGATGACAGGCTATCAGCTGGCCTACTATTACAGCAGCATGTTCGGTCCGTTGGGTGCCACTTTGGGCTACGCCAGCAAGACCCGCAAGCCCTATTTCTATATCAATCTTGGTTATGAGTTCTGATCCGGGCGGTCCGTTCAGGGCAATGGCCTGAACGGGATCATTCTTTCGCCTGTCTCAGAGCTTCCTGAGAGCGTTTCGCCGCGATCGCTTTCGCCTTGCGGTTGACGTCGCTGATGTTGGCCTTCCGATAGTAACTGCGTATGATGCCGTCGGAACTCAGCACGAGAGAGTCATCCTGCAGATATTCGATCTTGCACGTGTCATATCTCAGGTTGGTCACTTCATAGTTGCCGTTTCCCCCCTTCATGTGCACCTGACCGCTCGTCATCACGAGCTGGCCGTTCAATATGTGCCACTCTGTGAAGAAACTCAGTTGCGGATAAACAACCGGACTCTCGTCCTCCAACGATGATGCCTCGGGCACATAGCCAACACTCTGGGCCGTCCAATGGCGCTTCATCCAGAAGCCGTACTCACGTGGGATCATGTAAAGTTGCTTCAATGAGTCGGGCATAGCCTGCATCATGCGTTTCTGGAGACGCGGACTCATCGTCGCATAGTCGCGCATCTTGGGCATGACGATATAGCACCAGATGCCCTTCAGCTCGTCTAAGTCGATCACGATGTCGGCCTTTTTTCCGTCCTGTGGATTGAGCACGACGCCGATCCAGTCACCTACCTTGATCTTGCCCATGATCTGCCGCTGCCGCGTAGCTTCGATGATGTTGTAGCGGACAGGGTCACTGCCGTCGTTGGGAAGCAGCACCACGACCGAGTCCGTACATCCCTCGCAGGCGAGCCCGTATACGGTCTTGTCGTCTTTCAGCTTCAGTTCGTCATTCGAATGGCCGGATCGGGTCAGTCTGCCCGGATCTTCGCTGTGTCCGCACGATGCGGCAAGCACGGCGGCAGCTATGATCAGCATGACGGATTTGATTCTCATCGTCTTCTTATTTTAGGTGCAAATATAATGCAATAATTGCAAAAAAACGATCAGGAGGATAGGAATTTGGATTTTTTTATCTAATTTTGCAAGCCTAAGATGATGATTGTATCGAACAAAAAAGTGCTAAGATATGAAAAAGAAAATCCAATTCAGTCTCCTTTATCGGGACATGTGGCAGAGCTCTGGTAAGTTTCAGCCGCGCAAAGACCAGTTGGAACGGATCGCCCCAGTCTTCATAGAGATGGGCTGTTTCGCTCGTGTGGAAACCAATGGCGGTGCTTTCGAGCAGGTCAACCTGCTCGCGGGCGAGAACCCGAACGATGCTGTGCGTGCCTTTTGCAAGCCCTTAAACGAGGCCGGAATAAAGACCCACATGCTCGACCGCGGCTTTAACGCCCTCCGCATGTATCCTGTGCCTGACGATGTGCGCCGGTTGATGTATCGTGTCAAGCACGCCCAGGGCGTCGACATCACCCGTATCTTTGACGGACTGAATGACATCCGCAACATCGCGCCATCCATCAAGTGGGCCAAGGAGGCCGGAATGACGGCGCAGGGAACGCTTTGCATCACCACGTCGCCGGTACATACGCTCGAGTATTACAGCAAGCTGGCCGACGAGGAGATCGCTGCGGGCGCGGAAGAGATCTGTCTCAAGGATATGGCAGGTATCGGACAGCCGGCCTTCCTCGGCAAGCTGACGAAGCTGATCAAGACCAACCACCCCGACATCATCATCGAGTATCATGGTCATTCGGGTCCCGGACTGAGCATGGCTTCCATCCTTGAAGTGTGCGAAAACGGTGCCGACGTCATCGATACGGCCATTGAGCCACTGTCATGGGGTAAGGTTCACCCGGACGTAATCTCCGTTCAGAGCATGCTGAAGAATGCCGGATTTGACGTGCCGGAGATCAATATGGATGCCTATATGCGTGCCCGCGCCCTGACACAGGAGTTCATCGACGAGTGGTTAGGCTACTTCATCAACCCCCAGAACAAGGTGATGAGCTCGCTGCTGCTCGGATGCGGACTGCCCGGCGGCATGATGGGGTCGATGATGGCGGATCTCGGAGGCATCCGGGGAACCATCAACAACCTGCGCAAAAAGAAGGGCGAGCCCGAGCTGAGCATGGATGACATGCTCGTCAAGCTGTTTGACGAGGTGGCCTATGTATGGCCGCGCGTGGGCTATCCACCCCTCGTGACGCCGTTCTCTCAATACACCAAGAACATCGCATTGATGAACCTGCTCTCGCTCGAGCAGGAAAAGGGACGCTATGTCTACATGGATGACGCGATGTGGGGCATGATCCTCGGCAAGAGCGGCAAGATTCCGGGCACGATAGCACCGGAGATTCTCGACCTCGCCAAGCAGCAGGGACGCGAGTTCACGGATGCTGACCCGCACACGCTGCTTACCGACGCGCTCGACGAGTTCCGCAAGGAGATGGACGAGAACGGCTGGGAGTACGGTCCGGACGACGAGGAGCTCTTCGAGCTGGCCATGCATCCGGAGCAGTATCGTAACTTCCGGAGCGGCCAGGCCAAGAAAAACTTCCTGGCAGACCTGCAGAGTGCGAAGGACGCAAAGCTCGGCAGCAAGCTCTCTCCGGAGCAACTGGCCGAGTTCAAGCACGCAAAGGCCGATGCCATAGTGGCTCCCGTGAAGGGCCAGATCTTCTGGGAGTTCCAGGGAGACGGTGAAGCTGCACCGGCCATAGAGCCGTACATCGGCCGCGAATACAAGGAGGGCGACCCCTTCTGCTTCATCCAGGCACCCTGGGGTGAGTTCGTTGAAGTTCCCGCAGCACTCGGCGGCAAGCTCGTCGAGATCAATGCAAAGCAGGGAAGCAAGGTCGGTAAGGGCGACGTCATTGCCTATATCGA
>JALFRV010000222.1 GCA_022778905.1 Prevotella sp.
AAGGACACGCTGAAGACCATCAATCGGCTCAACGCAACATACAGCCGTGAGTACGCCTGTGCCACGGACGAGGTGTTCCGGCGGCTGTCCGAACATCAGATCAGGCTCCTCAATGAGACTCAGCTCAATGAAGAGCAGCAGCAATGGCTGCGCGATTTCTTCTACGAAAGGCTGAACGGGTCGGTCAATACGATCTGGATGAACAAGATAGATGATATCTCCACCTTGGAGGATAACCGCATCTACCTCCTCGTCAGACAGCATGAAGTGGCCCGGAACAAGAGCCATCTGGCCATCGTAAAGGTCCCCGACCGCATCTACGGGCGCTTTATCACCGTTCCTCCATCGGAAGGTTTCAGCAACGTCATGTATCTGGACGACATCGTGCGGTTCTGTCTGCCGCTCATATTCATGGGAGGTCCGGAGTCCGAATATAAGGCCTATTCGTTCAAGTTCACCAAGGACGCTGAAATGGATATCGAAAACGACTCCGACTATTCGGTCATCGAGAAGATCTCCCAGGGTGTTTACTCCCGCAAGAAGGGTGATCCCGTGCGCTTGATCTATGACCGCGAGATGCCCCGCGAGATGCTCAAGAAGATCGTGAAGCGCCTCAACGTGACCGAGTTGGACACGCTCTTAGGGACCAACCGCTATCAGAACCATAAGGACCTCATGTCGTTTCCCGACTGCGGACACACCGAGTTGAAGTACGAACCGTGGCCCCGGATCATGAAAGAGGAATTTCTCGACAGCCGCAGCGTGCTCGACTCGATCCGCGAGAAAGACCGTTTCATCCATGTTCCTTATCACAGTTTCGAGAGCTATGTGCGTGTCTTGCAGGAGGCCGCCCTGCGTCCGGAGGTGGTATCGGTCAAGACCACGCTCTACAGATTGGCCAAAGACTCGAAGGTCGTCAAGAGTCTGATATCGGCGGCACGCAACGGCAAGAAGGTCACGGCAGTGGTGGAGCTGCTCGCCAGATTTGATGAGGAGAGCAATATCAAGTGGAGTCGGCGCATGCAGGAAGAAGGGATCAACGTCATCTTCGGTGTGGAAGGGCTCAAGATCCATTCAAAACTGTTGCTCATAGAATCCAAACGGGGCAACATCGCATGCATTGGGACGGGCAACTTTCATGAAGGCAACGCCCGCGTCTATACCGACTACCTGATGATGACGGCACGTCCGCACATCGTGGGGGAAGTCGCCAAAGTCTTCAAATTCATCGACCGGCCGTTCTCGCAGGTCCGTTTCCGCGAGCTGATGGTATCTCCCAATTCGATGAAAGCACGCATCCTGCGCTACCTCAACGCCGAGATCAAGAACGCATCCGCCAAACGTGAGGCCTGGGTAAAGATCAAGATCAACCACATCACGGATGCAGACATCGTCGCAAAGCTCTATCAGGCCTCCCGCGCAGGTGTCAGGATCGACATCCTCATACGCGGCAACTGCTCGCTAATGCCGGCAGTCAGAGGCCTGAGTGACAACATCCGCTGTGTGGGCATCATAGATCGCTATCTCGAACATTCGCGCATCCTCATCTTCTGCAACGGCGGCAGCCCGCGCTATTTCTTAGGTTCGGCCGACTGGATGCCTCGCAATCTCATCAACAGAATAGAAGTCATGACGCCCGTTTACGATGAGGCGCTGCAGCGAGACCTGCTCCGCACCATCGACTACGGCATGCGGGACACGACCAACGGACGCCTTGTCGACGGTCATGGCGGTGATCCCATACAGGACGGAAGCATCCGCTTCCATTCACAGGAACAACTTTACAAAGCATATTCAGATGAAAGCAATGAATCTGGCAGCGATTGATATCGGCTCCAATGGAGCCAGACTGCTGATCAAGAGATTTGATGATGACGGACCGGAAGAAAACCGCGTCCGGCGCGTAATGTATCTCCGTGTCCCCCTGAGACTCGGTAAGGACGTCTTTACCCTTAACAAGGTGTCGAAGGAACGTGAACGGATGATGCTCCATATGATGAAAGGCTACAAGCATTTCATGAAACTCAACAACGTGGAAGCATACCGTGCCTGCGCCACATCAGCCATGCGCGATGCCGAGAACGGCCGGAAGGTGCTCAAGAAGATCGAAAAGGAGACGGGGATCAGGCTCGACATCATCTCCGGAGATGAAGAGGCGAAGCTGCTGGCAAGCAATTTCTTCCCGCTGATGTCTGAAGGTGACTACGCCCCGGAGACCCTTCCGGCCATCGACGAGTCGCTTACGTATGCCTATGTTGATGTCGGCGGTGGATCCACGGAAGTCTCCCTGATCCAGAACAGGCAGCTTTTGGTCAGCCATAGTTATGACTGCGGAACGCTCAGAATGCTGAGCGGGAAGGTCAGGAAGGAGACGCTCAACGAGCTGAAGGCCGATTTGGCCGAATACGCAAAGCGCTTCGGCAAGATCTGCATCATCGGTTCGGGCGGCAATATCAATAAGCTTTATAAGCTCGCACGCGTCAAGGGCGACAAGAAGGAACTCCAACTGAAGGAATTGGAATCGCTCTATCTGCAGTTGAAACCATTGAGCATCGAAGAGCGGATGGAAACTTTCGGCCTGAAAGAAGACCGTGCCGACGTCATCATACCTGCTGCGGAGATCTTCCTGATGGTTGCCAACGGGCTTAAATCTGACCGTATCCTCGTCCCATACATATCTTTAGCCGACAGCATCGTGGACGGATTGTATGAGCAGATGCGCAATGAAACATAATTGAAAAACAAATGTAAATGGATCATTAAACTGCTGTAACGCTATTGCAATAATGCCCCCTTACCTTTGCATCGTGAATTATGAAGCAAAAAACAAGGTAAGAAATGAAAGATTACAGAAGGGGATTGACAACGATAGCGTTGTTGTTTGTTTTAATCATCACATGCAAGGCTCAGCGATTGCTGGGCTTGGTGCAGGACGCACAGACCAAGGAGCCGCTCACGGGCGCGCTTGTGTCCGTTAAAGGAAGCGATGCCAAGGCGGTGACAGATATCGACGGATTGTTCGAAATCAAAGTTCCGGTTAATGCGCCCTGCACCTTAATCATATCCTATGTAGGTTATCAGTCGCAGCAGATCGGCGGTCTGTCGCCTTCGGCATCTTCCGACGGGCAGCGGATAACGGTCTCCATGCGTCCCGACGAGCATGAGCTGACCGGCGTCACCGTGACGGGTATAGCCCGCAAGAACACGGAGTCGGCGGCCATACTGCAAGTCAAGAACAGTTCGGTCATCGTCAGCAACGTCTCCGCCCAGGAGATCAGCAAGACCCAGGACACCAATGCGGGTGAAGTGATCCGCCGTGTTCCGGGCGTCAGTCTTATCGAAGACAAGTTCGTGATGGTGCGCGGGCTGTCCCAACGTTATAATAATGTATGGATCAATGGCAGTGCCGTGCCGAGCAGTGAAGCCGACTCCCGCGCCTTCTCCTTCGACATCATCCCGAGCAGCCAGATTGATAACCTGACGATCGTGAAGACACCCAGCGCCGAGTATCCTGCCGACTACACCGGCGGTTTCATCATGGTCGACACGAAGGAGATACCGGCCGAGAACAGCTTCTCCGTCTCATTGGGCGGCAACTGGAACACTGCTTCCGCGTTCAAGGATTTCTCTTACAACAAGGGATCTGGCACCGACTTCCTCGGTTTCGACGGTGGGCTGCGCTCACTCGACGGAGGAATCAACGCCGCATTGAATCCCATCGCCGGCGAGGGGACTGATCTGCTCCATAATGGACTGAACAATGACTGGTCGGTCAGGAACCATAAGCCGATGGGAGACCTTAAACTCGCAGCCAGCCTCAACCGCAGATGGCAGTTGGGCGGACGATGGCTGGGCATGATTGCAGCCGTCAATTACACCAACGAATACCGCACCTATGAGAACATGCAGAACAATCTCTTCGGGGTATACGACGTGGCCAACGACCGTTCCAACTATCTGCGGCACTCTGTCGACGATCAGTTCAACCACAATGTGCGTGTGGGAGCGATGCTCAACTTTACCTTCCTGTCAAAGGACGGCAACCATAAGTATCAGCTGAAGAATATCTTCAACCAATTGGGAAACAGCCGATACACGTGGCGTGAGGGTGTAAGCGCACAGGCGAACATCGAAAATTCAGCCGAATACTACTACCGCAGCCGCACGACCTACAATGGTCAGCTGACCGGAAAGCACACCCTCGGCAGCAACTCTGTCGACTGGAGCGCCGGCTATGCCTATGCCAACCGTCACCTGCCCGACCGCCGCCGCTATCTCGTCGATGACGCCATCGAGAGCAATGTGATGGCGCTGACAACGGGAAATGACATCTCCCGCGAGTGGACACAGTTGGATGAGCACATCCTTTCGGCCAATGTCAACGCCCGGCACGACTTTGACTTCAACGGCTGGCGTCCGTTCCTCAAGGCCGGAGCCTACACGGAGTATCGCACGAGGGAATATACGACCCGCGAATTCATCTACAACTGGAATGTCTCCGACAACAACATGCCGGCCGACTTCCGCCACGCCTATATCCCGGACCTGCTCAGCAACGCGGACAACTTCGGTGCGGACAAGCTCTATCTCTTGGAGCAGGTGAGATGGCGCAACAACTATAGCGGACACAACACGTTAGGGGCGGGCTACCTGACTGCTTCTATCCCCTTCGGCAAGTTGGGTATCAACGCCGGTGTCCGCTACGAACACAATGACATGGAGCTTGTCTCCAACACACGAGATAATGAACGCAGCGAAACGTCACGCCACTACCGGACCAACGACCTCTTTCCTTCGGTCAACGCGGTCTACAAGTTCAATGACCGCAACCAGCTCCGCATGTCCTACGGAAAGAGTGTCAACCGTCCCGAATTCCGTGAGGTTTCCTCCTCGGTATTCTACGACTTCGACCTCGCCTCGAGCGTTCAGGGAAACACAGAGCTGCGCAACTGCTACGTCCATAATGCCGACTTGCGCTACGAGTTCTACCCTAACCAGGGCGAACTGATCTCGTTGGCCGTCTTCTACAAGCATTTCGATTCGCCCATCGAGTGGACTTACACCGTAGCGGGCGGTACAGATCTCATCTACTCTTATAAGAACGCGAAGAGCGCCAACAACTATGGACTTGAGGTGGATGTGCGCAAAGACCTCACCTTCATCGGGCTGCCGGGCTTCAGCTGGTCGTTCAACGGATCGCTGATCAAGAGCCGCGTCGAGTTCGAAAAGGGCAGCAAGGAGGAGAACAGACCCATGCAGGGACAGTCACCTTACCTGATCAACACCGGCCTTTTCAACAAGAACGACCGCCATCAGCTCAATGTCGGCCTGCTCTACAACCGCATCGGAAAGCGCATCATCGGTGTGGGCCGCAGCGAGGGCACCACGGGAAGCGATGAGAACGCGCGCATCCCGGACAGCTACGAGATGCCCCGCAATGTCTTCGACCTCACGGCGAGCAAGCTGTTCGGCAAGCACTGGGAGCTGAAGCTCACCGTCCGCGACCTGCTGGCCGAGAAAGTATACTACAAGCAGTTTGCCGATGTCAGGCGCTCGGGCGGCAGCAGCCGCACCGTCGAGGAGATTACGCGCTGCTATGATGCAGGCCGTAACATCGGCTTCAACTGCATCTACAGATTCTGAAACAGTTTTTCATGTTTAACAAACATAACGCAAGATGAACAAAAAACAATGGATGGGATGCCTCGGCATCCTGATGCTTGCAGCCGGCATGACGGCTTGCAGCAGTGACGACGTGACAGAACCAAGTAAGCCAGACACAGGCTCCTATGTCTGGACAACGGACGGAGGGCTCAAAGCCTGTGACCATCTCCTCTTCGCAAGCGGCAAGGAGGATGCCAACGGCACTGAAATCGGAAACGGAGATCAGGAGTTTGTCTTCACTGGAAAGCAGACGCTGAAGAAAGGAACATATCTGTTGAAAGGATGGGTCTATATTGCCGCAGGCGCGGAGCTGACCATCGAACCGGGAACTGTCATCAAAGGTGACAAGCAGACGAAGGCTTCGCTCATCGTGGAACGCGGTGGCAAGCTCATTGCCAAAGGCTCCGCCACGGCCCCGATCGTCTTCACTTCGGCACAGCCTAAAGGTAGCCGCAAGCCGGGCGACTGGGGAGGACTCATCCTTTGTGGAAAAGCGCAGAACAACCAGACCGAAATGCAGATCGAAGGCGGTCCGCGCACCAAGCACGGAGGCAACGACAACGCCGACAACTCGGGCGTGCTGAGCTACGTGCGCATCGAGTTCTGCGGCTTCCCATTCGAGAAGGACAAGGAGATCAACGGCCTTACGCTCGGCTCTGTGGGCAGCGGCACGCAGATCGATCACGTGCAGGTGTCCTACTCGAACGATGATTCGTTCGAGTGGTTCGGCGGCGCTGTCAACTGCAAATACCTCGTGGCCTACCGCGGGTGGGATGATGACTTCGACACAGACAACGGCTTCTCGGGCAACGTACAGTTCGGTCTCGTCGTCCGCGACAGCCGTTTGGCCGACACGTCACAGAGTAACGGCTTTGAGAGTGACAACTGCGCCGACGGCAGTCTGGTCAGTCCGTACACCACGGCCACATTCTCCAACATCACGTTCGTAGGCCCCAAGCTCGACCCGAACTTCCAGAACACCACCGACTACATCAACGGCGGCAACATGAACCCGAACAACGGATCCGCCCTGGGCAAGTTCCAGTCAGCCATGCAGATCCGCCGCAGCTCCCGCCTGAACTGTTTCAACACTGTCGCCGTGGGCTTCCCGATCGGCCTCATCCTTGACAATCAGAAGGGAGACACCCAGGGCGCTGCCAAAGCAGGCAACCTGAAACTGCAGAACGTCTGGTTCGCCGGCATGGATGTGGCCGGTTCCGATGCCAACAAAGTCTACGAAGACGTGCTCGTCACCGGCTATGACGCCAGTTCGAAGCCCGTCACCGACGCCACGAAGAAGAGCTTCTCAAGCACCTGGTTCCTTGCTCAGACAGGCAACAAGGTCTATCCTGCCATCACCGACCTGCTGCTGACCAACGGCTATATGCCCGCCGCAGGCAGTCCGGTGCTCAACGCCGCTTCCTTCGCCAACCTCGGCAGCTGGTTCCAGAAGGTCAGCTACATCGGTGCGTTCAACAGCGGTGACAGCTGGCTCAACGGCTGGACCAACTTCGATCCGCAGCAGACTGACTATTGATCGCCAAGGTGCGGTCATTCCGCAGGCGCAGAAAAGCCTGCCGGCAGATCGTGAACCTCTCTCTTACAAAGCTATATAACAAGGCCGGGCAGACGTCGATTGATGTCTGTCCGGCATTCTTTTGCCCTGTCGGAAACCCTCGGCGACGGTCACGCAGCGTGCTTCCGCCGGTCCTGATCGGCACGTCCGGCGTTCCCGATAGGGGGATCCGCCCTTCCTGTTCAGCCCTTCCGGATCGCGTGCAGGCCTGCTGCACCGTCCGTGCAGCTATCCTGCACATCCCGTGCACCGGTCCTGCACATCTCGTGCAGCATATCTGCACGCGCCCCGTAGACGGTCTTTGGCCAGTGTGGAAAGTAGCCCGGAACGTTGCGGAAGATCGTTCCGGCCAGCGCAGAATATAGGTTGGCATCCGGAAAAGCGAAAAAAGAAAAAAAACGGAGCCGTTTTCTTGCTTTTGCTGTGCAGATCTGTTAACTTTGCAGCAGCGGCATCCGACGGTGGCATGCGGCTGCGCTTCACCTGGCTGCAATCGTATTTGCATCTGGCATGCGGCTGCGATTCATGTTGCGGTTGTGGCATCCGATGGTTGTATGCGGCTGCGCTTCACTTTGCCGCAACTTCATTGGCTCGCGTCATCCGTCTGCCGGGCTGCCGTTGCCCGGAGTCTTCGGCGCTTCTGCAGGAGCGGAGCGGTCATGGATCGCTGTGCGCCCGTGTCCTGCCGCATCATCAAGGATAACCTTCAAATCAATCAGATGAAAAACATGGATTTCGACTTAGTACCTACGGGATGGCCCCTGTGTTTCAGGGACGAGTGCGGTCAGCGCGACCGTTGTCTGCGTTATCAGGCCGGCATGGCTGTGCCCACGGAGCAGCTGACCGCGACAGCAGTGGTGCCGCAACCGCTCACCGAAGCCGGCTGCAGGGCCTTCCATGCCATCCGGGAAGAGCGGGTGGCGTGGGGATTCACGCATCTTTTCGATGCGGTGAGCCATCGCGACTATGCCGCCTTGCGGCGGGAGGTGGAGCAACTGTTAGGCAGCCGCTACGCATATCATCGCTATCACACCGGCGAACGCAAGCTGCGCGAGGAGCAGCAGCGGCAGATCGCCCGGCTGCTGGCGGTCCATGGCTACCCTTCAGCCCCCGTCTTCGACCATCAGGCCGCGGCCCTCGTCTTCGGATAGAGGCGGGCAGGAGGGGCGGGCAGTGATGTGCGGCTTCAGGGCATCTGGTGTGCGCGGATGATGTCGGCGGCCTTTTCGCGGTCGGACTCAAAGGTGAAGGTGTGGGTGACGGCCGGTGCGTTCTGCGGATCGACGATGTGCCGGGCTATCAGGCGGAGCGCCCGCAGCTTGTCATCGTTGAAAGTGAAGATGCCGAGCAGCTGTCCGCCTTGTGTGCAGGTGTAATAGCAGCCGAGCGTAGCGACCTCGAGGAGCGTGTATCTGTCGTCATCGAATCGGGCTTGCCGCAGCTTTTCGAGCAGGATGTTGAAGTCCTGACCGCTCATGGCGCAGACTCCGTAGGGGCCTCCAGTGCCGGGCAGGCCGCCCATGGGATAGCTGCCGTAGGACGGGAGCATCGGGCTGTAGGTCCGTGGATCGATGCTGCTGCCTTTTGGAAACACCATGTCGCGATAGGCGCTCACACGTCCGCTGCGGTCGAAGTTGACCAGGATGACATGCTCGTCGCCGATGAGTTCCGTCTTGTGGAATTCCCACTGCTCGCCGTAGTTGTCGAAGTTTGTTGCCTTGGGGCGTCCCATGATTTCGGTCACTTCCTCCTTTGTCATGCCGCGCTGAACGATCCTGCGGGGCTTGGCGGTCATGTCGATTTGACAGAGGGTCATCATGATTGAGAGAATCAGAATCAATTGCCAGTTTGTTCGTTTCATATCTTTCATGTTTTGCGTTCATGAGACGAAGGTACGCCTATTTTCCCGACCGGCCAAAGGGAAACCCCTAAACCGGCGGGTGAAATCCCTAAACGGCGGGCAGGGACGGCGTCCGCACGCGAGACCTGACGGACACCGTCGGGACTTCGATGCTGCAGGGGAATGGCGGTCTGCCTGCACGCATGCCCGGCGGTCTGTCTGTTGGATGGAAAGTGATGGGAAAGCGGGTTACGGGGTCTTTTTTGCCTGCCGCTCCTTGACTTCATTGGCAAAGTCAATCATGTTGGCAAGATGGCGAAGTTCCAAGTCCCGCATCTTTTCAGGCTTGTCTTCGATGATGTATTTGAGGTATTCGCGATGCTCCTCCATGACCTGCGTGTCATGCACGGCGCACGCGCGATACTTCAGGTAATAGTTCATGATGTCGGGGGTAATGATGACCAACAGCGACTCCAGCACCTCGTTGTGGCTGCACTGGATGACGGCACGGTGGAACTGGAAGTCCTTTTCGACGCGCTGTTCGGTATCAATGCACTTCTCAAACTCGCAGATCGCCCGCTTCACGCGCTCGATGTCCTTCGGCGTCTTGTTGCGGACGGCGAGCCGGCAGGCCTCCGTCTCGAGGAGCACACGCACAGAGACTAAGTCGGCAAAGTCGTACTTGCTGACCTTGAGTGTGTCGGCAAAGAGCTTCTCCATCTGCTCCTTGGAAAACTCGGTGACCACCGTTCCGCTCTGGGGATAGGTCTTCACGATACCGTAGAACTCCATTTTCTGGATGGCTTCACGCACATGCGCACGTCCTACTCCCAAGAGCTCGCCCAACTTGCGTTCGGAGATGAGGCGGTCTCCCGGTGCTACCCGCTGTTCGTAGATTTCGTTCTTGACGTATTCGATGACCTTTTCAACAGGCTTTTGCCCACCTTGTGTCGCGTACATAATCATGATATTTGATGCAAAAATAAATCTTTTTTAATGATCGTTAGAATATTCTGTGTAAAAAATACCTAAATCGCGCGATGTTTAAATTTATTTTAAACAAATATTAAATAATACTAATTGGTTAGCCAAAACATTTGGTCAACCAATTTTTTGATATACTTTTGCAGTAAACAATCTAACAACCAACAATGAATAATATGATAGGAAAACATCTCATGCGCTTACTTTCCCTGTTGTTTTTGCTTACATGCGCAACGGCATCTTATACGCAAACGGTCATCAAGGGAACGGTCAGTGATGATCAAGGGCCGTTGGCCGGTGTGTCGGTGACCCTCAGGGACGCGAAGGTTCCTGCCGGGACCGTGACCGACCGCGACGGCAACTACGAGCTCAAAGTGAACAACAGCAAGTCGATCCTTGTTTTCTCTTACATCGGCTACAAAGAGCAGGTGCAGATAGTGGGCAACCGCAAGGTCATCAATGTGATGATGATCGAGGATGCAAAGTTGCTCGACGAGACCGTGGTCGTCGGTTATGGTACGCAGCAGAAGTCGCACTTGACCGGCTCCATCTCGAAAGTGAACGGTGACAACTTGGTCAATGCGCCTGTGAGCGATGTCACGCAGGCCCTGCAGGGTGTCATGACCGGTCTTGAAGTGTCCAACCAGACGTCGGAGGTAGGCGTGGTGCCCTCCATCCGCGTGCGTGGTACGGGCTCGATATCGGCCGACAGCGAACCGCTCGTGATCATCGACGGCTTCCCTGTGACGAACGGTCTGTCGCAGATCAATGCGTCGGATATCAAGTCGATCGAGATCCTGAAGGATGCCGCCTCGGCAGCCATCTACGGGTCGCGGGCCGCCAACGGCGTGATCATGGTGACCACGAAGAGCGGCACGCCCGACAAACCGAAATATTCGTTCAAGTTCTATGAGGGATTCAAGTATGCCTATCAGCTGCATGACATGATGACTTCCACCGACTGGTATAACCAGATGGTCGAGGAAGCAGCGCTCGGCGGCAGGCCGGTGATGGCCAATGCGCGCAGTGCGGCCTATTTGGAAAGTCTCTACGGACCGACCGACTGGCAGAAGCAGGGACTGAATGACGTGGCTGATATGACCAACGTTCAGTTCAGCGTATCGGGCGGCAAGAAGGAGTCGCGCTACTTTGTCTCGGCCGCCTACACGAAGGACAAGGGTATCATGAAGCACAACTCGTTGGACAAGATGACCTTCCGCGCCAAGCTGGACTCGAGACTTTCGGGCATCGTGAATATGGGCATCAACCTCTCGGGCACGTACAAGAAGACCGAAAGGCCCCGCAACAACTTCATTGACTTCTATCGCACGCCTTCGTTCCTGCCCGTTGTCCACAACGATATCACGACTGCACTGACGGGATATTCCGGTTTCGCGCGAGGCAGCCACTTCAACAACATCTCCACGCCGACGGGTGAGGTGGACGAAAGCGGCAATCCCGTCATGGAGACAACATCCCCCTTCACCTCGGCCAACAACAATCCCTGGAGCGTGATGGCCAACACCAAGCGCTGGAGCGAAGACTTCTCGGGGCTGGCCAGCATCTATTTCACGGTCGATATCTGCAAGGGACTGCAGTTCAAGACATCCAACGGTCTGAACATCAGCTTTGCTCCATCCTATTATTATGGCAAGAAGAACGCGACCAAAGACGGTGAGGCGAGCCTGGCAACCTATTTCAGCACGCTCTATGTCGACCTCCTTACGGAGAATACCTTGACCTATCAGAACCGCTTCGGGCAGCATAAGGAGCATTCGTTGGAAGTGCTTTTGGGCTACACGGCGGAGTCGACGCGCAACCAGCGGGTCGCCCTGACAGGCACAGGATTCGCTACCGACGACATCGAAACGCTCAATGCGGCCACGGTCTATGAGATTGCCAGCAGCGGAAACGGCAATACCGACGGCACCGGAACTTTCAGATACCCCAACGTGATCTTGGAATCCTACTTAGGACGTATCAACTACAGCTACTTGGACAGATACCTCCTGTCTACCTCCCTGCGTCTTGACCGTTCGTCACTTTTCGCCAAAGGCAACCGCAATGCGTGGTTCCCGTCGGTCTCATTGGGATGGCGTGTCAGCGAGGAACCATTCATGCGCAATCAGAAAGCCATCTCCAACCTGAAACTGCGTGCCACCTATGGCGTCACCGGAAACAACCGGATTCAGTACCAGGCTGCCTTGGAGGTGCTCAATGGCGCCAACTATGTGACCGGTGCAGGAAACGGCTCATTGGTCAACGGTACGGCCAACACATCGTCGACCTTGGCCAATTCGGACATCACATGGGAGAAGACCAATGAATACAATGTCGGCTTCGACCTCGGACTGTTTAAAAACCGGATCAACTTATCTGTCGATGCCTACTACTCCGAGACCAAGGCACTGCTGTTTGCACAGCCTACCCAATCGTTCACGGGCTACAGCTATTTCTGGAACAACATCGGCCGAGTGAGCAACAAAGGTGTCGAGATACAGCTCGAGACCCACAACTTCGCTAATCGGAAGTTCAGCTGGGACACCAACTTCAACCTCTCCTTGTCGCGCAACAAACTGCTTGAGCTTGGCGGAGAGAGTCAGGTCATCAGCCAGGGAGAGCGCAATGAGTGCTACATCGCGAAAGTAGGCGAACCGCTTATCCAGTATTACGGCTACAAGACAGCCGGCGTCTGGAACACCATCGAGGAGATCAATGCGGCCCCGCATTTCTCGGACGACATTCCGGGCGGATTGCGGATCGTGGATGTCAACGGCGACAAGGTGCTCAATGCCGATGACCGCGTGGCATTGGGAAATCCTTATCCTGACTTCACCTGGGGCATTACCAATACCCTGAAGTGGAAGAATTTCGACTTCTCAATCCTCATTCAGGGGGTGCAGGGCATCACCGTCTTCAACGGAGACGTTTACTACAACGAGTCGCTGCGATGGAACCGGGCCTACACCGACAACCATTGGGTCAGTCCGGAGCATCCGGGAGACGGCAAGACACCATACTGGAAAAACGGGCATGACCTGTGTCTGACCGACTATCCGCTGGAGGATGCCTCCTATGCGTGTCTGCGCAACCTCTCCATCGGCTATACGCTGCCCAACGCACTGACCCGCAGACTGCATCTGACAGGCCTCCGGTTCTATCTCTCCGGCAGCAATCTGCTCTATATATGGAGTGGAGATTACCGTGGCATCAATCCCGAGTCGAGGATGATCACCAACCAATATAGCAGTTCGATGATTGCCGGATACCAGCGGGGCGGCTTCCCTCTGACCTCGACAGTTTCGGTCGGTTTTGATATTAACTTCTAATTCCATAAGCTATGAAAAAGTTTCAATATATTCTTTTACCGTTGGTCTTGGCTCTGCTGACCGCCTGTAATATGGACCAGTATCCATATTCCGAAGTTGCGGCAGATGCGTATGTGAAGGATGACAACTCCGTGAATACGCTTGTCATGGGATGCTACAACGGACTCCATGACGTCATGTACTATGAATGGGCCATGACGGAACTGCGCTCGGACAACAGCAGAATGTACGGCACCGGGTCAACTTCGAATACGACGAAGTTGGTGGAGCAGCTCGATCAGGGCAAGATCACGACCGAGCATGAATGGGTGTCCAACTACTGGAACGCCTGCTACGCGACCATTTCGCGCGCCAACAATGTCCTGAGTTATTTGGATGCCGTGTCCGATCCTGCCCTCCGGAACCAGTATCAGGGCGAAGCGCTCTTCGTTCGTGCCTTGGAATACTTTAATCTGGTCCGTCTCTGGGGGCCGGTGTTCATCGTGACGGCGAAGACTCCGTCAGGCGTTGCGCGCAACATGCAGCGCAGCACGGTGGACGAAGTGTATCAGCTGATCGAGACGGATCTCGAGAACGTCGTGTCCAACGGCCTGCTGCCGCAGCAGATGCAAGCCGCCGACTTGGGACGGGCAGACATGAATGCCGCAAAGGCACTGCTGGCCAAGGTCTACGCCACACGCTACAAGGCGGGTTCGGACAAGTATGCCCGTGCGGCAACGTTATGTAAAGAGGTGTTGGAGAGCGCGCAGGTCGGCAATCCGCAGCAAGGCTCCGACCTTGTCCCCTTTGCCAAGATTTTCAGTATAGCCAATGAGATGAACAAGGAAATCATCTTCTCCGTCAGGTATCTGTCAGGCAACGTGGGCTTGGGTTCGCCGTTTGGGAACATGTTTGCACCTATCAATAACGGCGGCAATGTGATCATCGGAACGACACGCAGCTACAATACGCCCTCGGACAACCTCATCAATGCCTATCTGTCAGAGGGCGACGACGTCCGCCGGAATGTAAATATCGCACAACGGTATTATAACGCTACGACCGGCACATGGGTGGACGCAACCTATTGCTGCAAGTACACCTACCCCGTAACCACACAGGAGGACGGGGAAAGCGACTGGCCCGTGATCAGGGTAGGGGACATCGCCCTGCTCTATGCGGAACTGATGAACGAGATGAACGGTCCTTCGGCCGAAGCCTTGAAATATCTCAACATGATCCGGGAAAGAGCCGGGATCAGGCCGTATGCCTTGTCTGACTTGTCCACGAAATACGACTTCCGTGAAGCCGTCAGAAAGGAGCGCCGGTTGGAGCTGGCTTTTGAGAATCAGCATTGGTTCGACTTGCTTCGCTGGGGCAATGCTGCGGAGACGGTCAACCGTTTCCTGACCGGAGAGTCTTTCTATGCCGGGTATTCCTATACGATCTCTCCGATTTCTGATTGGCAGACCTTCCTGCCCATCCCTGTCAGCGTTCTCAATATCAATCCTGACGTTGCACAGAATGCAGGTTATTAATCATTAAGCAAGAAAGGATAAAGATATGAATATGAATCATCTTTTAAGAAGTGTCGGTCTGCTGTCAGTCCTGCTCTTGTTGGCAGGTTGCGACCAGACTTCAATGAACGAATATATCAGCAGCGCGCCCGTCATCACTTCCTTTGAGCCCGTCAGTGGGAATATCGGAACGGACGTAGTGATCACGGGCGAGCATTTGGACGATGTCACATCGGCAACAGTAGGCGGTTCGGCTGCCACAATCGTGGAGAAGGTTTCCAATAAGAGGCTGACGATTCGGGTGGCCGGAGAAGCGAAGACAGGTAAGATCGTCCTGGCCAATGCGATCGGTGACGGAACATCAGACCAGAATTTCGAAGTGACCTATGTGGCCCCGGATGCAGACCAGAACACGCTTCCGGCCGAAGTGGAAATGGGCAATAACCTGCTGATCGGCGGTGAGCGGATGAATGTGATCTCCGCAGTGATCTTCACGGCGAAGGGAAACAGCGTCGGCCATGAGGCCACGATCGTGACGCAAAGCACAGATGAGATCGTCGTAAAAGTCCCATACGTCGAGGATGATATAGCCACCATCGCTTTCAGTTACTATGATGGCACCAAGACAACCGTGACAAGTCCGACGAAGCCATTGACCGTCAAGCGTTACCAGCCGGTTGTTTCGACGACCTCATTCCCCGTCGCAGAGGTGGGGGACATCATAACCTTGGCAGGCAGCTATATGAATAAGGTCAACAAGGTTTTCGTTTCGGGCGTGGAATGTACGATCACTTCCCAGACCGAAAGCCAGTTGCAATTCCTCGTTCCGTCGTCTGCGAACTTCGTGGATGGCAACAACAAGGCCGACCTGGTGATCTCCTACTTCGACAATATCGAGCAGAAGCTGCTGACGGATAAGTTCACCGTGAAGGTTCCGTTTGTCTATTTCTGGAAAGATAAGAAGATTTGGGGACAGGGACGCGATGTGGAAGAGATGACTTCCTTCTTCTCCCCGGAGACCGGTATGGCCTATTCCAACAGCATGTGGCGCGAGACTGTCGACCCCATTGCCTACAAATATATGGCATCGACATGCTCTGCGAAGAATGTTCCTGCGGTTACAGAAACCGAGTATAATTCCGTCAATCCCTACTTCTTCTTCTCCGGGGTCAGTGGAGGAACGCTTCAGATCAACAGCCCGGCAGGCTCCAACTCGCAGCTCAAGAACTATTACTATTTCAATAATTCTGCAGATGAGTACCGCGTGACAGGCGCCAATGGCAGCTGCTACGGTGCTCCGGTCTTAACATTTGTTTATTTGGATCCGTCCGTATCAAGTCATAAGGCATTGATTGATCAAGTGGCCAGCGGCTCATTGGAGAAGATTGACGAGCAGACATTCCCGATAGATGTTGCCCAGAAGAAGATTGGCAACATCAGTATCGAAAGTGTCAAGCAGTCCGTTAATAACTCTGTGTGGGCACCGGGGGTGTTTACGGTGGGCATTGAAAAGTCTGCCAATGTTGACGGATACCTGTTAGTGCTCTACTACAACTATAAAGGACAGAATACGGCCAATAGTGCCGAGAATATCAAGCGAATCGGCATCATCCACATCAAGCATGTCGATTTCAGGATGTGGAACAACACCAAGGCGCCGTCATCCAGTTCGGTGACCTTCGATATGTATTGGATGAAGCATGATTATGACTATTCAAAAGTGAACTAAGATGAAGTTCGGAAAGCAAATCGCACTCCTCTTGGTGGCTTTCCTGCCAGCAGTCTGCCCGGCAAAAGACTATCGCGTGTCTTTTGCCGAGGCAGCTTCGGCGCTGCGGACTGCTGCTCCAGGTGATCGTCTTTTGATCAAGGATGGCGTAGAGAGGGATGCTTCGTTGAAATGGGTAGCGCAGGGAACATCGGAGAAGCCTGTCATCATCGAGGCCGAACATCCAGGGAAGGCAGTCGTCAGTGGCCGCTCTTCCTTGCAGATAGCGGGCAGTCACATAGAGATCAGGGGGCTTCTGTTCAAGGATGGTTATCCTGAAAGGCGTAGCGTCGTGGAGTTTTCCGTCGGCAACGACTATGCCACCCATTGCCGACTGACGGATTGTGTCATTGACAACTTCAACACGAACCGTCGCGATGAGACCAAAACCTATGTCATACTTGCGGGCCGTAACAATCGGATTGACCATTGCTCCTTCCTCCGGAAGTATAATTTAGGTGTGACGCTGATTGTCAACCTGAACGGCGAAAGATGCCTTCAGAACCGTCATCAGATAGATCACAATTACTTTGGGCCGCGGGGCGTGTATGCTTCAAACGGCGCGGAGACCATCCGGGTGGGTACATCGCAGCAGTCGTATGAGTCTTCTCAGACCCTGATCGAGCATAATCTGTTTGATCAATGTTCGGGAGAAGTGGAAGTCATATCCATCAAGTCGTGCGACAACATCATCCGTAACAACGTGCTTTTCGAATGTCAAGGTGTCCTCGCACTGCGTCACGGGAAACGGAATATCGTCGAGAAGAATCTCTTTCTTGGCAATCATGTCCGGAACACAGGTGGCGTGAGGATCGTCGACTCGGATCATATCGTGCGCGAGAACATGTTTGTGAACCTTGCCGGGCATCGGTTCTTCAGTCCCTTGGCAGTCATGAACGCCGTGCCCAATTCGTTACCGAACCGCTATGTGCAGCCCAAAAACGTGACCATATCGGGCAACACGTTCATCGGTTGCTCGAAGCTCGAGTTCGGAACAGGTGCGGATTCAGAGCGCTCCTTAGCTCCCACGGATATCTATTTCTGTGATAACCGTTTCCTGAATGGCGCTGGAGGAGAGTTGATCGACATGATAGACAAGGATGCAAAGATCATATTTACGAAGAATCTAATTGAAAAATCGTCGCCTTACAGCCATGAAGGGTTTGAGCAAGCGAAGCTGAAAGCCCCCAAGGTTCCCGATATCTCTGCGATCCGGAAGGGCGTCGGGGCTTCCTGGAGCGTGCAATCCGGCGATGTCGCACATGACTTGTCGGCCGGCTCGGAGATCCAAGTCTATCCCACAGATGATCTGGCTCAGGTCCTCAAGTCTGCCAAGCCGGGAAGCAAGTTGATGCTCCATGAGGGCGTCTATCAGAATGATGCAACCCTCCATGTCGACAAACCGGTCTCGATTATCGGCGCCGGAATGGATCAGGTGGTGCTCCGTTACAAAGGCAGAAACGCAGAGAGCATCCTCACGATCGCGGATGGCGGCGTCCTGTATGTGAAAGGTGTGACCTTCGATGGTACGCTGACGCCGGGCGCTACAGTGCCCGCGGCAGGCATTTCAACGGCCGAGAACATGATCCGGCCCTATGGTCTGGTCGTGGAAGACTGCGGCTTCTGCAACTACGGAGAGAACGACAACTCGTGCATCCGCGGTACAAAGGCGACTTTCGCCGATACGGTCATCATCCGCAACTGCCGCTTCTATGACTCGGCCGGATCAGGTGTCAACTATGCGGAGGAACGTGACGACAAAGGAAGATACAATGTGGACGACCTGATCATCGACAATTGCAGCTTCAGTCATTTCCTCGGTATACCCATCAACGTATATCGGGGCGGCAGCGATGAGAGCACGGCGGGGCCGTATGTCCGCATCACTCATTGCAACTTCTATGACTGCTGCAACAAGCAGCGGGGCAGTGTGCTGCGTCTGATCGGGCCACAATTGCTCGAGATCAGTCATTGCAACTTCGACGGCAGCGGCCGTGGCGGCGCGTCGGTCCGATTGGATGAAGCCGTCTGGGAGGAAATCAGCATTCACGATTGCAATCTTTGGAATGCCGGAAAGATCCTCTCCGTGGACGACAGAGTGATCACGGGGCCGATCCTCCGTGTCAAGCCCGACTATCTGCATGTCGAAAACCGGGACTTCCGGTTGCAGCCCACCTCAGTCTTGAAAGCTCAAAAGATAGGATTGAAATGATACGCAAGATATTTGTCTATATATTTTTAGTCTCGACGGCCACTATTGCCAAGGCCCAGCATCCTTCGCTCCTCATCACCGAGGAGGACGTGAAGGAGATGCGGGCAGCGAAGGGTCAGGTGCCCGCTTTTGACCGGACCATCGACGATCTGTTTCTGAAGGCAGACGCGGAGATAGCCCGTCCGATATCCCTGCCCATTCCCAAGGATGGGGGAGGAGGACCTGTCCATGAGCAACATAAGCAGAACTATTACACCATGTTCCATTGCGGGCTGGCCTATCAGTTGAGTGGAGAGAGGAAATATGCCGATTATGCCGGCCGGATGCTGATGGCCTACGCCAAGCTCTATCCGACACTCGGACTTCATCCGCTGACCCTTTCGTCAGTCCGAGGGCGCCTTTTCTGGCAGACGTTGAATGAAAGTGTGTGGCTGTTGCACGCCGCCATCGCCTACGACTGCATATATGCCGCCCTGACGGCCAAGCAACGAAAGACGATCGAAGACAAACTGCTGTTCAACATGGCCGACTTTCTGATGAATGGATATGGGGACTATCAGGTCAACCGGAAGACTTTCAACCGGATGCACAATCATGCAACCTGGGCTACGGCTGCCGTCGGAATGACCGGCTTGGCCACCGGAAATCAGTCGCTCGTGCGCAAGGCGCTCTACGGATCCGATGAGACCGGCAAGCACGGAGGATTCCTGCAGCAGATGGATGAGCTGTTCTCTCCGGACGGTTATTACACCGAAGGAGCCTACTATCAGCGCTATGCATTGTGGCCGTTCGTCATCTTCGCCCAATGCTTAGATCACCGTATGCCGGAGCTGGATGTGTTTCACCGGCGGGGCAATATATTGAAAAAGGCTTTGGATGCACTGATCCAGTTGTCCTATAACGGTGAGTTCTTCCATTTCAATGATGCCTTGTTGAAAGGCTTGTCCGCGCAGGAGATGGTCTATGCGGTCAATATCTTGTATCGGAAGTTCCCCGAGAGCAAGTCCTATCTGACGGTGGCCGACCGCTATCAGCATGATCTCCTGCCGGTCATGGGCGGGTATATGATAGCCCGGGACCTGCAACGGGGCGAGGCAAAGCCCATCGCCTACAGCAGTCAGCTGTTCCGCGACGGGCGGAACGGGGATCAGGGAGCCGTCGCCGTCCTGCGTCCGGAACGGCAAGACCTGCACTCCGCCATCACCCTGAAGGCCACTTCCCACGGGATGGATCATGGTCACTTCGACAAACTTGCCATTGCCTACTACGACAATGGCAGCGAGATCCTGACCGACTACGGCGCTTCCCGCTTCCTGAACATTGAGGCCAAGAACGAGGGACATTATACGAAGGAGAACAAGACCTATGCCAAGCAGACTGTAGCCCATAACACGGTGACGGTCGATGAACGATCCGACTATGACGGAAAGGTCGATGTGGCCAATCAATATCATGCGGACATCATCTACCATCAGATGGTGCAGGCGGAACGGCAGATTGTGACTGCCGTCGACACAACGTCCTATCCGGGCGTGCGGATGATGCGTACGGTCGCCTATCTCACGGTGCCCGGACTGTCCTATCCGCTGATATTGGATGTCTATCAGCTCCGGTCCGCCACGCCGCATCAATATGATTACACGCTCTGGTATCAGGGACACTTCGTCTCCTTGAACATGCCCTACGTCAGGCATACGACCTGCCTGCGCCCGTTGGGGACAAAGAACGGCTATCAGCACATCTGGCTCGACGGCGAGGGGAATAACGAAGGGAAAGATTACACCTGCTTCACGTTCTTCCAGAACGACCGCTTCTACTCGATCAACATGACCAACGGCCCGCAGACAGCTTTCAAACTGCTGAAGTTAGGCGCCAATGATCCCGACTTTAATCTGCTCGATCGGCATGGCATCATGATCCGGGAGACGCAGAAGAAGGATCATGTGTTTGCCGTCGCCATCGAGACCCACGGTGCCTATGACCAAGTGATGGAGACTTCGGACGACCTGAAATCCAAGTGCAAAGCGCTACGCATCGTGAGTCAGGGCAGGGACGCGACGGAGGTGGAAGGCATATTTGGCCGGCAGACAGTCCGAATCAGGATCAACAACCTGAACGGGCAGGCCATCATATCGGTATCGGAATGCATGCAGAAAAAATAAACATTAATCACTTAAATAAATAATAAGGTATGAAGACAAGTAGTGAAATTTTCCAGATCGGAAAGGAAATGAATTGGGAAAATCCCGCACCCGGTGTACAGCGTCAGATCATGGGCTACGACGGCCAGCTCATGATGGTAAAGGTGAAGTTCGAACAAGGGGCCGTGGGAACATTGCATGAGCATTACCACAGTCAGGCCACCTACGTCGCGAGCGGGAAGTTCGAACTGACGATCGGTGACGAGAAGCGCGTCATCGAAGCCGGAGACGGCTATTATGTAGCACCGGACGTAAGGCACGGATGTGTCTGCTTGGAGGCCGGGATATTGATAGACACGTTCAGCCCGATGAGAGCTGACTTCTTAGTAAAGAGCGAATGAAGATCAAAGGCTTAAGATGGATCATTATCGGCCTGATCATGCTGATAACGGTCATCAACTATTTAGATCGGGGAACGTTGAACTATATGTGGATGGCAAATGTCGACTACACGGTCGGCAAGGCCGCCACTGAAGGCCAGAACACAGCTGTCCGGTCAGGGAACGATTATATCCTGACATCCGGTCAGGGCAAACAGATGACGGTTCCGGCGTCTTTGGTCAAGCTGAAGGATAAGGACGGGAAGACCATCCTGACCAACAAGGAAGGCATCGCGATCGATCTCGGCATCATAGACCGCCATGATCCGCAGGCATCCGAGAAAGCCAAGGATCTCTTAGGCCTGATCACGATCTTCTTCATGATCGCCTACGGTGTCAGCCAGTTAGTTTCGGGCCGTCTGTATGACAAGTTCGGCTGTCGGAAAGGATTCGTGGGGAGCGTGCTCGTGTGGGGACTGGCCGATGCGTTGGCCGCTGCTTCCCGCGGCATCCTGTCGCTGACCTTCTTCCGGATGATGCTTGGGTTGGGCGAGGCCGGTCCCTGGCCGGGTACGACGAAGAGCAATGCCGAATGGTTTCCGCAGAAAGAGCGGGCCTTCGCGCAGGGACTGTTCGGCGCAGCCGCCTCGTTAGGCTCTATCCTTGCACCCGTGATCATTCTCATGCTCTTCATTGCGTTCGGCTGGAAAGCCACCTTTGTGACCATCGGATCATTGGGGCTGATATGGATCATACCCTGGATGATCATCAACAAGAAAGGTCCGAAGGAACATCCCTGGATCACCGAGGCCGAGCGCGACCATATCCTCTCCGGTCAGCCGGAGAAGGTGGAAGCGCCGGAAGATAAGGGAAAAAGCTGGGGCGAACTGCTGCGGGAGAAGAAGAACTGGTCAGTCATTCTCGGTCGTTTCTTCCTTGACCCCATCTGGTGGATGTTCGTCACGTTCCTGCCGCTTTACTTAGCTGACGTGTTCCATCTCAATATCAAGGAGGTGGCATTCTCGGCATGGGTGCCCTATGTCGGTGCGGCGTTGGGAAGTATCGCAGGCGGATGGTTCTCAGGATGGCTGATCAACCGGGGGCACACGGTCAACTACGCGCGGAAAGCCGCGATGCTGTTGGGCGGAGCCATCATCATCCCCTCGGTGCTTGCGGCCATCTCGAGCTCGTCGCCGGTGTCGGCTGTCATCTTCATGGCTTTCGTGCTGGGCGGATTCCAGTTCTTCATCGTCAACCTTCAGACCATCCCGAGCGACCTCCATCGAGGAAAGTCAGTGGGGGCGTTGGCCGGTCTGGGTGGTGCAGCTGCAGTCCTCGGTACGATCTTAGCCATTCTCTTCTCCGGATACATTACCAATTGGATCCTGCTGTTCAGTCTGCTGGCAGCCTTGGTTCCGCTTTCCTGGCTGTCCGTATTCCTGACAGTGGGAGAGATCAGGCAAATTGATGATTAACAATTATAATTGATTAACAAAAATGGATTTTACAGGTAAAGTAGCCATCGTTACAGGTGGCTCGCGCGACATCGGTCGTAGTGTTTCAGTTCGGTTGGCAGCCTTGGGTGCCAAAGTGTGTGTCAACTATTTCGACAGTCCCGCCGACGCGGAAGAAACGTTGTCGATCATCGAGCGGGCAGGTGGAAAGGCCATGCTGTGCAAGGGTGACATGACAAAGACGGCGGATGTGAAAGCATTGGTTGAAAGCGTGCGCCGGACGTTCGGAGACCGCATTGACGTGCTGGTCAACGTCGTGGGCGGCATGGTCGGAAGAAAAAAACTAGTCGAGCAGGATGACGACTGGTATGACAAGGTCATGGATGTCAACTTCCGCTCGTGCTATCTGATGACGCGCGAGGTCGTTCCGTTCATGGGCGAGGGATCGGCCATCGTCAACTTCTCCTCACTCGCCGCGCGCGACGGAGGCGGTGGCGGCGCATCGCTCTATGCAACCTCAAAGGGCGCGGTGTCAACGTTCACGCGGGCCATGGCCAAGGAACTCGGGCCGCAGGGAATCCGCTGTAACGCTGTCTGCCCTGGCACTATCGCCACGTCATTCCATGACCGTTTCAACACGCCGGAGAACCGCGAGCGCCTGAAAGGCTCCTATGCACTGCGTCGTGAGGGAACGGCCGACGAGGTGGCTGACTTGGTCTGCTATTTGGCTTCGGATGACGCGTCTTATGTGACCGGTGCCAATATTGACATCAACGGAGGCAGTTTCTTCTCCTGATGAGCATGCGTCTCACCTCTGTCTGAAAGCAGTTCGGACAGAGGTGATTGTTTTTCCAAACGATTGAACGGCCTATGAAAAGGTTTCTGACAGCTGTCCTTGTCCTGCTGCCTTGTCTGATGTTTGGTGCGGAACCGCTGATTCCGGCCAACATGGTATTGCTGAGGGATCTGAAGACAGCGCATGAAAAGAATGATCCGCAGGTGGCCCGACTTGTCGGCAAGTATGAAACTGCGGCCGAAAAGGTGATGCAGACGAAGGCTCCATCGGTGACCATGAAGAAGAAGCTGCCGCCCAGCAATGACAAGCGCGACTATGTCTCGCTCTCGCGTTACTGGTGGCCCGACTCCACGAAGCAGAACGGACTGCCCTATGTGAGACGAGACGGACGGGTAAATCCCGAAATCTACGACTATATGGACATTGAGAACGGCGACAGGATGGTGAATGCCGTCGAACTGCTCTCCACCTTATATTATATTACGGGCAACGAATCGTATGCGCAGCATTGCGCCCGCTACCTGCGGACATGGTTCACCGACCGCAAGACAGGCATGAACCCGAACATGGTGTTTGCCCAGTTCATTCCCGGACGGACCACCCTTCGGGGAACCGGACTGCTCGACGGGCGCCGCTTTGCGCGTGCGCTGTGCTTCTCGCAGCTCATCGAAGGCTCTGGCGCATGGACGCCGTCCGACCGTCAGGCGCTGAAGGCATGGGCCCGGGCCTACTGCTATTGGTATGAGAACAGCACCCAGGGGCAGCTCGAACATCAGGCAAAGAACAATCATGGGCTATGGTATGACATCACCCATCTGATGCTCCTCGCCTATTTGGATGAACGCGAGGCAGCGGCCGGCGTGATCAAGGGGGACATCATGGACAAGCTCGACAGCCAGATCGCGGCTGACGGATCGCTGCCGGAAGAACTGGCACGCACGCTCTCGCTCCATTACTCGACCTTCGTCATGGAGTCGCTGACGACCGGCAACTATATTGCCCGCCAGTTAGGAATGAGCATCTGGTCCATGCGGACCAAGTCGGGCAAGACGGCCGCACGGTGTCTCGACTTCCTCTTTCCCTACTATCTGAATCCGGCATCATGGCCCCACAAGCAGATCAGTCCATTTGACACCAAGCGCGTCGCAGTCATCCTCTATGAGGCGGGAACCGACCTTGGGAACACCAGATTCGTCAGGCAGGCAGAGAAGGTGGGCGTCGACGGAGCGTCGACCGATACGTCTCTCTTACCCTATTATAAACTCAGAAAACCATAAACAGCAACCATGAACAAGTCAAATATGAAAAAGTTCCTGTCCGTCTGTCTGATGTTGCTCCTGCAGTTGGCTGCTCCGGCCCAGACCGACGGCCCCCAGATCACCAACCGCTACGGCATGAAGATGACCCGGAATGCGGACGGGAGCTACGCGCTGGTCTCCCAAAAGAAGCTCGAGCGGATCATCGACATCAGTCGCATCCCTGATCTCTACGTGCCCTATACCTACGTCAGCGACAGGTTGAAGAGCAAGGACTACAAGGGCGTGGAGACACAGGATATCGTATTCAAGAAACATGACGGCTACGAACTCGTGCTGTCGGTCGACAAGGCCGTCAGTGCAAGTCCGACGCCCTTCATGATTTATCTCCACGGAGGCGGCTGGTCTCGCGGCGACAACGGATCTTCGCGGTCGCTTTCACAGTATCTCGCCAGGCAGAAAGGCATCACCGGCATCCGCGTCTCTTATACGCTCGCTCCGCAGAAAGGCGCCAGCGTGGCCGTTTCCGTGCAGGATGTGCTCGACGCCGTGACCTATGTGCAGCAGCATGCCCGTGCGTTGAACGTTGACCCTAACGTGTTCGGGTTTCTCGGTACGTCTGCCGGCGCCCATTTGGCAGCCGTGGCCGCGATGACCGTTCCACGTACCAAGCTCCTTGTCTGCTACTCCGGCATCTTTGATCTTGAGACCGCTTCGCTTGTCGCAAAGACCAAGGACCGGCAGCGCATCACCTACTTCGACCAGCTGTCGGCCAAAACCCTGCAAAAGTATTCGCCCGTCAATCTGGTCCCCAAGCAGAATGTGCCGGCGGCGATGCTCGTCTGCGGTACCTGCGACGTGACCGTGGAGCACGCGCAGAGCCAGCTGTTTGCCACGGCGCTGAAGAAACGCGGCGGAAGCGTTGAGCTGTTGGAATATCCGTTCTACGACCACAACCTGAGTTCAAAGGGATCGGACAAGATGGAGGAAATATTCTTCAAGACCGTCGATTTCGTGACGGCGCGGCTCAAATAAGCCTTCTTCTTGCTTGCGGAAATACAGGTTATTGATCTGTCAGCCAGATTGTTATGCCGTACGCGGGCACCCCTCGTGAAAAAGGTCCTGCAGACCTCGGTTCGAAGGATGATTCGTCCGCCTTCTGCAGAGCTATCATCCGGGCCGCCCGGATGATAGCTCTTCGCCGTCGAAAGGATAGCTCTTGGCGGCCCGGATGATAGCTCTGCGGAGACCGCTGATTGAGGGCGGAAAATAAGGAAATACACAATTTTGGGGCGAAGGCAATAAAATACGGCTAAAAAGTTGGCTGATTGAGAAATTTGCAGTAATTTTGCACCCGCAATTGTGGTGATGAGTCCCAATGCGAATGTTAAACAATTAAATAATTAGATCAATAGCATGATTATTGTACCAGTTAAGGACGGTGAGAACATCGAAAGAGCTTTGAAGAAGTTCAAGAGAAAGTTTGAAAAGACAGGCGTTGTGAAAGAACTCCGCGCTCGTCAGCAATACGATAAGCCTTCTGTACTCAAGAGACTCAAGATGGAGCATGCCGTATACGTACAGCAGCTGCGTCAGAACGAGGAATAATATTTTTCCCGGGAAATCCTTGGTGGTTTGAATATTTTTCTATATATTCGTTGCCGATAAGCATTCGTGATGTTAACGGCGCTCTATGGTTATAGAAGAATTTTTGAACTACTTGCAGTACGAGAAGAATCGTTCCCGGCTGACAGTCGGAAGCTATGGCGATGATCTTCGGGCCTTTGAGGCGTACTTCAAAAAAATGGATAATCAGCTCTCGTGGGAGTCGGTAGACTCGGACGTCATCCGTGATTGGATGGGGAGTATGATGGATAGAGGAAACAATGCAACTTCAGTCAACCGGCGACTGAGTGCATTGCGTTCTTTCTATCGTTATTGTCTTTCGCGCAAGTTGATCGCGAAAGATCCCTCGCGCGGCATTGAGGGGCCGAAAAAGAGCAGGCCTCTGCCGCAGTTCCTGAAGGAAAGTGAAATGGACGCGCTGTTTGACGGCTTGGCATGGAAGGATGATTATAAAGATGTTCGCGCGAAGACCATCCTGCTGACATTCTATGCCACGGGCATGCGTTTGGCGGAACTTGTTGGCCTGAATGATGAGGCTGTGGATTTTTCCATGCGCCAGATCAAGGTCGACGGCAAGCGTAACAAACAGCGGCTGATCCCGTTTGGTGATGAATTGGAGCAGGCTCTCCGGCACTTCATGTCGGTCCGTGACGGTTCGGTTGGCAAGCAGTCGGGGGCGCTCTTCCTGACAGAGTCGGGCAAACGGATGAATGCCAATCAGGTGCGCTACGAGGTCAAGCGGAATCTCTCGAAAGTCTGCACGCTGAAGAAACGTACCCCTCACGTGCTCAGGCATACCTTCGCCACGTCGCTCCTCAATCACGATGCTGAGTTGGAAAGCGTGAAGGATCTGTTGGGACACGACAGTCTGTCGACCACGGAAATCTACACGCACACTACTTTTGAACAGCTCAAGCGAGTATATACGAATGCCCATCCGCGGGCTTAATCTAATTTAAAACAGGAGGTAACTATGGAAATTAAAATTCAATCGATTCATTTCGATGCTACCGAGAAGTTGCAGGCGTTTGTCGAAAAGAAAGTCGCCAAGTTGGAAAAGACTTATGAAGACATCAGGAACGTAGAGATACAAATGAAAGTGGTCAAGCCGGCAACGGCATTGAATAAAGAAACAAGCCTGACAGTGCTGGTTCCCGGCGGTACGCTGCATGTGGAAAAAACGTGTGATACGTTTGAAGAAGGGGTGGATCAATGCGTGGATGCTATGAAGGTTCAATTGACCAAATTCAAGGAAAAACTTCGTGATCGCTAAAAAAAAATAAGAAAAATTTTGGCGATTAGAAAATAAGTCGTATCTTTGCAGCCGTTTTACAACACGTTCTAACAAGAGTCGCTTGGCGGCTGCAAGGATTTGCCTCTTTAGCTCAGTTGGCCAGAGCACGTGATTTGTAATCTCGGGGTCGTTGGTTCGAATCCGACAAGAGGCTCAGAAAGACGTGGATGTCGGAAGTGTCCCGATGGATCGGAAGAGGCGGAAGACTTGTCTTGGACGGGATGATGTTGTAGGCATAAAGGGTGGTTACCAGAGTGGCCAAATGGGGCAGACTGTAAATCTGCTGGCTCTTGCCTTCGGTGGTTCGAATCCATCACCACCCACTTCAGTTGAAGTTTTGCGGATTGTTCGTTCACACGAATGGCACAAAAACGAGGCCGTTGCCGAGTGAAGCCGAACAAGCCCATTTGCGGAAATAGCTCAGTTGATAGAGCACTAGCCTTCCAAGCTGGGGGTCGCGGGTTTGAGTCCCGTTTTCCGCTCTAACTTATGCTGTAATAGCTCAGTGGTAGAGCACTTCCTTGGTAAGGAAGAGGTCCTGAGTTCAACTCTCAGTTACAGCTCTGCTTCGGATCTATTTTGTAGACGAAGAAAAACAGAATGTAATAGTGGATTATTCATTTATTTAAATAAAAAGTAAAGCTATGGCTAAGGAAGAATTCGTACGTACCAAACCCCATGTGAACATTGGTACAATTGGTCATGTCGACCACGGTAAGACTACTTTGACAGCTGCCATTTCCAAGGTGCTCCACGATAAGTTGGGTACAGGTCAGGATGTCAAGTCTTTCGATCAGATTGATAATGCTCCCGAAGAGAAAGAGCGTGGTATTACCATTAACTCTTCTCACATTGAGTATGAAACAGCTAACCGTCACTATGCGCACGTTGACTGTCCGGGACACGCTGACTATGTAAAGAACATGGTTACCGGTGCTGCCCAGATGGACGGTGCCATCTTGGTAGTTGCTGCAACTGATGGTCCTATGCCTCAGACTCGTGAGCACGTGCTTCTGGCTCGCCAGGTAAACGTTCCCCGTCTGGTTGTCTTCCTGAACAAGTGTGACCTCGTTGATGACGAGGAAATGATGGAACTCGTTGAAATGGAACTTCATGAACTGCTCGAGCAGTATGACTACGAAGAGGATACTCCTATCGTTCGCGGTTCTGCCCTCGGTGCTCTGAATGATGTTGACAAGTGGGTTGATTCAGTTCTGAAGCTGATGGATACCGTAGACACTTGGATTCAGGAGCCTGTACGTGAGGTCGACAAGCCTTTCTTGATGCCTGTTGAGGACGTCTTCTCCATCACTGGTCGTGGTACAGTTGCTACTGGTCGTATCGAGACTGGTCGTTGCAAGATCGGTGACGAAGTTCAGCTGCTCGGTCTTGGTGAGGATAAGAAGTCGGTTATCACCGGTGTTGAAATGTTCCGCAAGACGCTTCCTGAAGGTGAAGCTGGCGACAACGTAGGTCTGTTGCTTCGCGGTATCGACAAGGAGGAAGTGAAGCGTGGTATGGTAGTCGTACACCCGGGAGCCATCACTCCTCACGATCACTTCAAGGCTTCGATCTATGTATTGAAGAAGGAAGAGGGTGGCCGTCATACTCCATTCGGTAACAAGTATCGTCCTCAGTTCTATCTGCGTACGATGGACTGCACCGGCGAGATCAAGCTTCCTGAAGGAGTTGAGATGGTAATGCCAGGTGATAACGTTGAGATTGAGGTTGAACTGATCTACAGAGTTGCTCTGAACGAAGGTTTGCGTTTTGCTATCCGTGAAGGTGGCCGTACCGTTGGATCTGGTCAGATCACTGCAATCCTGGACGACGTTAAGTAAGTCAAACATCTTTTATAAGATACACTAAGGGTTCCCGCAACCGCGGTTACGGGAACTTTTTTACGGGTTTAGCTCAGTTGGTAGAGCACTGGTCTCCAAAACCAGGTGTCGAGAGTTCGAGTCTTTCAACCCGTGCAAAAATAAAGCATGATATGTTTGGGAAGATCGCAGTTATTTATAAGAAGATCGTAAATTCTTTTAAAGCTTCATACGATGAGCTTCTGCACAAGACAAGCTGGCCAACCCGCAAAGAGTTGCAGCATAGTGCAGTGGTAGTATTGTCTGCATCACTTGTCATTGCAATCGTTGTCTTCGTAATGGACAGCGTATTCAGATTTGTGATGAGTACACTCTATTCCATTTAAAGATAAGTTGGAAAGAATGGCTGGGGCTAATTTGAATTGGTATGTGCTTCGTGCCGTGAGCGGCAAGGAGGCGAAGCTGAAGGAATACATCGAGGCGGAGATGAAGCACAATGAGTTGCTTTCAGCTCATGTGGCACAGGTGTTGATTCCTGTTGAACGTCATGCAGCGCTGCGTAATGGAAAGCGGGTCGAAAAAGAAAAGATCAGCCTTCCCGGTTATATCTTTGTGCAGGCTGAGCTGATCGGTGATGTCGCACATACGTTGCGGTTTATGCCCAATTGTCTCGGATTTCTCGGAGGTCTTGACAATCCCTCACCTGTTCCGCAGGTAGATATCAATAGAATGTTGGGTGCTGCAGAGGATACCGAACTTGACAATACTGCCTCGATCCCTTATGCTGTTGATGAAACGGTGAAAGTTACTGACGGACCGTTCAGTGGATTCAGCGGCGTCATAGAAGAGGTGAATGCAGAGAAGCGGAAACTGAAGGTCATGGTGAAGATCTTTGGGCGCAAGACGCCTCTGGAACTCAGTTTCATGCAAGTAGAAAAAGAAGGATAAGGTCATATTGTTACGGTGACTTTATCTTTATATATAGCAGAAAAGGCTTCCACTTTTCATGCTCATATCTATAACAAATAATTATTAACAAGAAAATGGCTAAAGAAGTTGCTGGATTAATCAAATTACAGATTAAAGGTGGCGCTGCAAATCCCTCTCCTCCAGTAGGACCGGCTTTGGGTTCTAAGGGTATCAACATCATGGGATTCTGTAAGGCTTTCAACGCCCGTACCCAGGATAAGGCAGGTAAGATTCTTCCTGTTGTTATCACTTACTATACAGACAAGTCATTTGATTTCATTGTAAAAACTCCTCCAGCTGCCGTGCAGCTGAAAGAGTTGACCAAAGTGAAGTCGGGTTCGGCCCAGCCAAATCGTCAGAAAGTAGCCAGCGTAACCTGGGATCAGGTACGCACTATTGCTGAAGACAAGATGGTCGATCTCAACTGCTTCACAGTGGAAAGCGCTATGAAATTGATCGCCGGTACTGCAAGGAGCATGGGTATTACTGTAAAAGGGGACTTCCCTGGTAAATAATTTGAAACTTCAATTTAAGTAAGTAAGATGAGTAAACTGACAAAAAATCAGAGATCAGTAGCTGAGAAGGTTGAAGCAGGGAAGGTATACACGTTGAAAGAGGCATCGGAATTGGTGAAGGATATTACCACCACCAAGTTTGATGCGTCTATCGACATTGATGTACGCTTAGGTGTAGATCCGCGCAAGGCTAACCAGATGGTTCGTGGTGTTGTCACACTGCCGAACGGTACTGGTAAGGTAACGCGTGTACTTGCACTCTGTACGCCCGATCAGGAAGAGGCTGCGAAGGCAGCCGGTGCTGACTATGTTGGTCTTGATGAATATATCGAAAAGATCAAAGGTGGATGGACAGATGTTGATGTCATTATCACGATGCCTTCTTGCATGGGAAAGGTAGGTCCTTTAGGTCGTGTACTCGGTCCGAGAGGTTTGATGCCTAATCCTAAGAGTGGCACTGTTACTATGGATGTTGCTAAGGCAGTAAAGGATGTAAAGTCGGGAAAGATTGACTTCAAGGTTGATAAGACCGGTATTATCCATACGTCAATCGGTAAAGTCAGCATGAGTGCTGATCAGATCTACGGTAACGCAAAGGAGTTTATTGCTACCGTTATCCGTCTGAAGCCTGCCGCTGCTAAAGGTACCTATATCAAGAGTATCTTTATTTCGAGCACGATGAGTAAGGGTATCAAGATTGATCCTAAATCAGCTGAATAACTCTAAAAGTTTTGTAAAATGAAGAAAGAAGTAAAAGATACTATCATTGTCGAACTTGGACAGAAGCTGAAGGAGTATCCGCATTTCTATCTGGTAGACGTTACCGGACTGAATGCTGAAGATACGAGCGCTTTGCGTCGCAAGTGCTTCAAGAATGAAGTGAAGATGGTCGTTGTGAAAAACAAACTCCTTCACAAGGCTTTCGAGGCTTCTGATATTGATTTCGAACCTTTATACAGCACACTGAAAGGAAACACTGCTGTCATGTTCACACAGACCGCAAACGTTCCTGCCAAGATGCTGAAGGAATATCAGACAAAGAAGGCAGAGATCCCTGCTCTGAAAGCAGCCTATGCAGAGGAATGCATCTATGTAGGTGCACAGAACCTTGATGCGTTGGTAGCAATCAAGAGCAAGAACGAACTTATTGGAGACATTGTCAGCTTGCTGCAGTCTCCTGCAAAGAACGTTGTTTCTGCTTTACAGTCAGGCGCAAACACAATCCACGGTGTGCTCAAGACTTTAGGCGAGCGTCCTGAATAATCATAAGGGAGCTGAGGAGTTGTCCTATGGGCGCTCCATCCGATACCTTTATAAAGTCAAAAGGATATATTTATAAACGATCAATTAAATTTTAGAATAAAATGGCAGACGTAAAAGCTATTGCTGAAGAATTAGTAAATTTGACAGTTAAAGAAGTAAATGAGTTGGCAACAGTCCTGAAGGACGAGTATGGAATTGAACCCGCTGCTGCAGCTGTCGCTGTTGCTGCCGGTGCTGCTGCAGGAGGTGCTGCTCCTGAGGTTGAAGAGAAGACTTCTTTCGATGTAGTATTGGCAGAAGTTGGAGCTACGAAGCTTCAGGTCGTAAAGGCTGTTAAGGAAGCTTGTGGCCTCGGTCTGAAGGAAGCAAAGGATCTCGTTGACGGTGCACCTGCTACTATCAAGGAAGGCTTGACCAAGGAAGAAGCTGAGAATCTGAAGAAGGCTATCGAGGAAGCTGGAGCCAAGGTAGAGCTCAAGTAATCGGTACTTGATATTCTTTTAATCATACGGTTAGGATTTGCCCAGTCGGTGGATCCTAACCTTTTTGTGTCTTTTGGCACATTTCCTATTAGCTCTGTAGCTAATTTATCCAATAGATCTATAAAATTTATATATGGCTTCAAAAATTGTTGATAACAGAATGAACTTTGCCAGCGTGCATAGTCCGTATCCTTATCCGGACTTTCTCGATGTGCAATTGAAGTCTTTCAAGGACTTCTTACAGTTGGATACTCCGCCTGAGGAACGCAAGAATGACGGTCTGTATCGGGTGTTCGCAGAGAACTTCCCGATCACCGACACGCGTAATAATTTCGTTCTTGAGTTCTTGGACTACTATATTGATCCGCCACGTTATACCATCGACGAGTGTCTGGAACGCGGCTTGACCTATAGCGTACCCTTGAAGGCCCGTATGAAACTCTACTGTACGGATCCTGATCATGAAGACTTTGCACCTGTTACTCAGGACGTCTTCCTGGGAACAATCCCGTATATGACTTCGAATGGAACCTTCGTTATCAATGGAGCTGAACGTGTTGTTGTCGCTCAGTTGCACCGTTCGCCCGGTGTATTCTTTGGTCAAGGCGTCCATGCAAACGGCACGGTGCTTTACAGCGCACGTATTATTCCGTTCAAAGGATCTTGGATTGAATTTGCGACAGATATCAATAACGTGATGTATGCCTATATTGATCGCAAGAAAAAGTTGCCCGTAACAACACTTCTTCGTGCGGTAGGCTACGAGAGTGATAAGGATATTCTGCAGATATTCGACCTCGCCGAGGAAGTGAAGGTCAACAAGAAGAATATGAAAGAAGCTGTTGGGCGCCGCCTTGCAGCCCGTGTCCTAAAGAGTTGGAATGAAGACTTCGTGGACGAAGATACCGGCGAAGTTGTTTCGATTGAGCGCAATGAAGTGATCATGGAACGTGAGACTGAGATCACAGAGGATAATGTCCTTGAGATTCTTGAAAGCGGAGCATCGACGGTATTGCTTCATAAGGACGCTGAAGGATCCAACCGCTACGGCATTATCTTCAATACACTTGCCAAAGACCCCAGCAACTCGGAGAAGGAAGCCGTCAACTACATTTACCGGCAGTTGCGTAATGCAGATCCTGCTGATGATGCCAGTGCGCGCGAAGTGTTCCAGAATCTTTTCTTCTCGGATAAACGTTATGACCTCGGTGAGGTTGGTCGCTATCGTATCAACAAGAAGTTGGGGCTCAATATTGATGCAGACACGCTTGTTCTGACCAATGAGGACATTATCGCAATTATCAAATATCTCATCCAGCTGATCAACTCGAATGCGACGGTTGACGATATTGACCACTTGTCAAATCGTCGCGTCCGCACCGTCGGTGAGCAGCTTGCCAACCAGTTCTCTATCGGACTGGCCCGTATGAGCCGTACCATTCGCGAGCGCATGAACGTTCGTGACAACGAGATCTTTACTCCGACCGATCTGATCAACGCGAAGACGATCTCCAGTGTGATCAACTCGTTCTTCGGAACGAATCCTCTGAGCCAGTTCATGGATCAGACCAACCCATTGGCAGAAGTCACTCACAAGCGCCGTCTCTCAGCGCTTGGGCCTGGTGGTCTGTCACGCGAGCGTGCAGGATTTGAAGTTCGAGACGTTCACTACACCCACTACGGTCGTCTTTGTCCTATTGAGAGTCCTGAAGGTCCTAACATCGGACTGATCTCCTCACTGTGTATGTATGCGAAGATCAATGATCTCGGCTTCATTGTTACGCCTTATCGTAAGGTTGCAAATGCCAAGGTCGACATGGACAACGAGGATGTGGTCTATCTGACAGCCGAGGAAGAGGAAGACAAACTTATCGGTCAGGGTAACGCCCCATTGAAAGTCGATGGCTCATTCATTCGCACTTTTGTCAAGTGCCGTCAGGATGCCGACTACCCCGTTGTTGCTCCCGATCAGGTAGACTTAATGGACGTATCACCCCAGCAGATCGCTTCCGTTTCAGCCGGCCTTATTCCGTTCCTCGAGCATGATGACGGTCACCGTGCCTTGATGGGCTGTAATATGATGCGCCAGGCAGTTCCGCTCCTTCATAATGATGCCCCGATCGTGGGTACAGGACTGGAGAAGCAGGTCTGCGAGGATTCCCGCACGATGATTACCGCTGAAGGCGACGGTGTGATCGAATACGTTGATGCCACGACAATCCGTATTTTGTACGACCGTACCGAAGAGGAGGACTTCGTAAGCTTTGAACCTGCATTGAAGGAATACCGCATTCCGAAGTTCCGCCGTACCAACCAGAACATGGTTGTCGACCTACGTCCGATCTGCAGCAAGGGCCAACGCGTCAAGCAGGGCGATATCCTGACAGAGGGATATGCTACTGAAAACGGTGAGTTGGCATTGGGCCGTAACCTCCTTGTTGCCTATATTCCGTGGAAAGGATACAACTATGAGGACGCTGTCGTCATTTCTGAGCGCATGGTACGCGAGGATGTGCTGACTTCAGTCCATGTAGACGAGTATAGTCTTGACGTGCGTGAGACAAAGCGCGGCGTTGAAGAATTCACGGCAGACATCCCCAACGTTTCTGAGGAAGCTACCAAGGATCTCGACGACAATGGTATTGTTCGTGTAGGTGCACGTGTCGAACCGGGCGATATCCTCATCGGTAAGATCTCACCCAAGGGTGAAAGCGATCCTTCTCCCGAAGAGAAACTGCTTCGCGCCATCTTCGGTGACAAGGCCGGAGACGTAAAGGATTCTTCATTGAAAGCCAATCCATCGCTGAGTGGTGTCGTCATTGACAAGAAACTATTCTCGCGTGCTGTTAAGACCCGCGATTCAAAGAAGCAGGACAAGGTGATACTTGCCAAGATCGATGAGGAATACGAAGCCAAGAACAATGACTTGAAAGACATCCTCGTGGACAAACTCCTGACGCTGACCGAAGGCAAGAAGTCACAGGGTGTAAAGGACTACACCGGTGCCGAAATTATCACCAAGGGCAGCACTTTCACTGCTGCGACTCTCAAGAATCTCGAATATGACGGAATTCAGAGCAACGGATGGACCAATGACGAGAAGAATAACGTCCTGATCCAGCAGTTGATCATGAACTACATCCGTAAATATAAGCTGCTTGATGCGGAGCAGAAGCGCCGCAAGTTCGCCATCACTATAGGCGACGAACTGCCCTCCGGCATTCTGCAGATGGCTAAAGTCTACATCGCTAAAAAGCGTAAGATCCAGGTAGGTGACAAGCTTGCTGGTCGTCATGGAAACAAGGGTATCGTGTCTAAGGTCGTTCGCATGGAGGATATGCCGTTCTTAGAGGATGGCCGTCCAGTCGACTTGGTGCTCAACCCGATGGGTGTGCCTTCGCGTATGAACCTCGGACAGATCTTCGAAGCGATCCTTGGTGCTGCGGGCAAGAAGCTCGGCGTCAAGTTTGCTACGCCGATCTTCGATGGTGCAAAGCTTGAGGACCTGCAGCAGTGGACTGACAAGGCCGGTTTGCCTCGTCTGTGCTCCACCTATATATATGATGGTGAGACGGGCGAGAAGTTCGACCAGCCTGCTACGATCGGTATTACTTACTTCTTGAAGTTAGGCCACATGGTCGAGGACAAGATGCATGCACGTTCCATTGGTCCGTACTCTCTCATTACCCAACAGCCGCTCGGTGGCAAGGCCCAGTTTGGTGGCCAGCGTTTTGGAGAGATGGAAGTCTGGGCGCTCGAAGCCTTCGGAGCCAGTCATGTATTGCAGGAAATCCTTACCATTAAGTCTGATGATGTTGTTGGACGTTCCAAGGCTTATGAGGCCATCGTCAAGGGCGAGCCCATGCCGACACCGGGTATTCCGGAGTCACTGAATGTGTTGCTCCACGAGCTCCGTGGTCTTGGATTAAGCATCAAGTTGGATTAATAAAAGAGAATAAAACATGGCTTTCAAAAAAGATATCAAGGTAAAGAATAATTTTACGAAGATTTCCATCGGCCTTGCTTCACCTGAAGAAGTCCTGGAGAACTCGTATGGTGAGGTGACGAAGCCCGAAACCATCAATTATCGTACATACAAGCCGGAGCGCGACGGTCTGTTCTGTGAGCGCATTTTTGGTCCGACCAAGGACTATGAGTGTGCTTGCGGCAAGTACAAGCGCATCCGTTATAAAGGCATCGTGTGTGACCGTTGCGGCGTTGAGGTGACCGAGAAGAAAGTCCGTCGTGAGCGCAGTGGCCATATCGAATTGGTTGTTCCGGTAGCTCATATCTGGTATTTCCGTTCATTGCCCAACAAGATCGGCTACCTTCTCGGTATGCCTACCAAGAAGCTCGACTCCGTGATCTATTATGAGAAGTATGTCGTCGTCCGTCCGGGTGCCTTGGAAGGTGCGAAGGATGCCGAAGGCTTAGAGCTGAATGGTTCCCACAAGATGGACCTGCTCTCTGAAGAGGAGTATATGGACATCCTTGACAACCGGCTGCCGGAAGGCAATGAGTACTTGCCCGATGAAGACCCGAATAAGTTCGTCGCCAAGATGGGTGCCGAAGCTATCTATGCATTGCTGCTCGACATTGATCTTGACGGTCTGTCTTATGAATTGCGCGACCGCGCCAACAACGACAGCAGCCAGCAGCGCAAGACGGAAGCCCTGAAGCGTCTGCAGGTTGTAGAGGCCTTCCGCTCATCCAAGGAGATGAATAGGCCCGAATGGATGATCATGAAGATTATTCCCGTCATTCCGCCAGAGCTGCGCCCGTTGGTACCTTTGGATGGTGGACGTTTTGCAACGTCCGATTTGAACGATCTCTATCGTCGTGTGATCATCCGTAACAACCGCTTGAAGCGTCTCATGGAGATCAAAGCTCCCGAAGTCATTCTGCGCAATGAGAAGCGTATGTTGCAGGAGGCAGTCGACTCATTGTTCGACAATTCCCGCAAGAGTTCAGCGGTCAAGAGCGAGAGCAACAGACCTTTGAAATCGCTGTCCGACTCCCTCAAGGGTAAGGCCGGGCGTTTCCGTCAGAATCTTCTGGGTAAGCGTGTCGACTATTCTGCACGTTCGGTAATCGTGGTAGGTCCAGAATTGAAGATGGGAGAGTGTGGTCTGCCCAAGCTGATGGCTGCAGAGCTCTACAAACCGTTTATCATCCGCAAGCTCATTGAGCGCGGCATCGTCAAGACGGTGAAGAGTGCGAAGAAGATTGTTGACCGTCGTGAGCCGGTCATTTGGGACATCTTGGAGAACGTCATGAAAGGTCATCCTGTTCTGCTCAACCGTGCCCCGACGCTTCACCGTCTCGGTATTCAGGCTTTCCAGCCCAAGTTGATCGAAGGAAAGGCAATTCAGCTGCATCCGTTGGCATGTACGGCGTTCAATGCCGACTTCGACGGCGACCAGATGGCTGTCCATCTTCCATTGAGCAATGAGGCTGTTCTCGAGGCCCAGATCCTCATGCTGCAGAGCCACAATATTCTCAATCCTGCCAATGGTGCTCCAATTACGGTTCCTTCACAGGACATGGTGCTCGGTCTCTATTATATTACGAAGGTTCGTCCGGGTGCGAAAGGCGAAGGCTTGACGTTCTACGGACCCGAAGAGGCGATTATTGCCAACAATGAAGGCCGCTGTGATCTTCACGCACAAGTGAAGGTGCTCATCGATGAAAGTGCTGCCGGAAAGCCGGGCAAGCAGCTTGTCGAGACTACTGTCGGTCGTGTGATCGTCAATCAGATCATCCCCGACGAGATCGGATTCTTCAATGGCATCATCTCCAAGAAGTCGCTCCGCGGTCTGATCGCCAATGTGATCAAGGCAGTAGGTATGGCCCGTGCCTGCTCGTTCCTTGATGGCATCAAGAACCTCGGCTATCATATGTCCTATGTTGCCGGTCTGTCCTTCAACCTCGACGATATCATCGTTCCCGAGGAGAAGGAGAGCATTGTCAACAAAGGTAACAAGGAAGTCGAAGAGATCACCAACAACTATAACATGGGTTTCATCACCGACAAGGAGCGTTATAACCAGGTTATTGATACCTGGACCCATGTCAACACCAATCTGAAGGCTTCTGTGATGAAGCGGATGACGGAGGATGACAAGGGCTTTAATGCTGTTTACATGATGCTCGATTCCGGTGCCCGTGGTTCCGCAGACCAGATTGCCCAGCTTGCTGGTATGCGCGGTCTGATGGCCAAGCCGCAAAAAGCCGGTGCAGAAGGTGCACAAATCATTGAGAACCCGATCCTCTCCAACTTCAAGGAGGGTATGTCCGTGCTCGAATACTTCATTGCTTCCCACGGTGCCCGTAAGGGTCTTGCCGACACAGCTATGAAGACGGCCGACGCCGGTTATCTGACACGCCGTCTGGTCGATGTTTCCCACGATGTGATTATTACCGAGGAAGACTGCGGCACGCTGCGTGGGCTTGAATGCCGGGCCCTGAAGAACGGTGATGAAGTGATCTCCACACTCTACGAACGTATTCTCGGGCGTGTCTCCGTGCATGATGTGATCCATCCGACAACGGGTGAAATCCTCGTCTATGCTGGTGAAGAGATCACTGAGGACAAGGCTCAGCAGATCGAGGATTCACCGATCGAGATGGTCGAAATCCGTTCGGTGCTGACCTGCGAGAGCAAGCATGGAGTCTGCATGAAGTGCTATGGCCGCAACCTTGCTACTGCCCGCATGGTGCAGTTGGGTGAGGCTGTGGGTGTGATAGCTGCACAGGCTATCGGTGAGCCTGGTACACAGCTGACCCTCCGTACTTTCCACGCCGGTGGTGTGGCCGGTAATGCTGCCGCCAATGCAAGCATTGTGGCCCGTAACGACTCCAAACTCGAGTTTGATGAACTGCGTACGGTACCGTTCGAAGACGAGGCCGGCACTGCTTGTGAGATGGTTGTCAGCCGTCTGACAGAAGTCCGTTTCGTCGATCCGAATACAGGCATTGCTCTCAGTAACCTCAATGTACCCTATGGTAGTTCACTCTATCACAAGAACGGAGATATCGTCAAGAAAGGCGAGCTTATAGCCAAGTGGGACCCGTTCAATGCGGTTATCGTCAGCGAATATGCCGGTACGCTGAAATTCAATCATGTCAAGGAAGGTGCTACCTACCGTGCCGAGACCGACGAGACTACGGGTCTCATCGAGCGTATCATCACCGACTCCAAGGACCGCACGCAAGTGCCGACCGTGGATATCATCGGCAAGAATGGTGAAGTCCTCGGTACTTACAACTTCCCTGTAGGTGGTCACATCTCGGTCGATGACGGTCAGACCATCTCAACAGGTGCTACGCTTGTCAAGATACCGCGTGCCGTGGGTGGTGCTGGTGATATCACCGGTGGTCTTCCACGTGTCACTGAGCTCTTCGAGGCCCGCAACCCCTCCAATCCTGCTGTCGTTTCCGAAATTGACGGTGAGGTGACCATGGGTAAGGTAAAGCGCGGCAACCGCGAGATCGTCGTCACATCCAAGACGGGTGATCAGCGCAAGTATCTCGTCAGCCTCAGCAAGCAGATCCTCGTGCAGGAACACGATGCGGTGCGAGCCGGTACGCCGCTTTCCGACGGTGTCATCACCCCCGACGACATCCTTGCCATCAAGGGTCCGACGGCCGTTCAGGAGTATATCGTCAATGAGGTTCAGGATGTCTATCGTCTGCAAGGCGTGAAGATCAACGACAAGCATTTCGAGATCATCGTGCGTCAGATGATGCGCAAGGTACAGATCAACGACCCGGGTGACACCGCATTCCTCGAGCAGGAATTGGTCGACAAACTTGACTTCGCTGATGAGAACGACCGTATATGGGGCAAGAAAGTTGTTACTGATGCAGGCGACTCCGACAACATGAAGCCTGGTCAGATCGTGACTGTGCGCAGGCTCCGTGACGAGAACTCAAGCCTCAAGCGTCGTGATCTGCGGCCTGTTGTCGTGCGTGATGCCGTTGCGGCCACGTCTACCCAGGTGCTTCAGGGTATCACCCGGGCTGCTCTCGGTACCAAGAGCTTCATGAGTGCGGCCTCCTTCCAGGAGACAACGAAGGTGCTCAACGAAGCTGCGATCCGCGGAAAGGTAGACCGTCTCGAAGGCATGAAGGAAAATGTGATCTGTGGTCACCTTATCCCTGCCGGTACCGGTATGCGTCAGTGGGAGAAACTGATCGTCGGTTCGAAGGAAGAGTACGACCGCATCGAGGCCAACAAGAAGAATGTCCTCGACTTCGTAGAGCGTGGATCCGCAGAGGATTAAGCCGCTTCTCTTTTCATAGGAAAGGGTCACTGACGATGCGTCAGATGACCAATCTCATAACAAGGCTGTGCCGGAATGATTTCCGTGCACGGCCTTTTTTGATAGTCTGTTGTTCATCCTCCATCTGTCACCCGCCTGTTTCAATGCCGGGAAACATAGAATCTGTTGGAAAAAGGTGGGCATTCCTTTTGAGGAAAAGTATGTTTTGAGGGTGCAATATGATGTCTTGGCACATGGGCACAAAGTAGACTTGACAAGTGCAGTGTTGTGATTTGCCCAAGTCACAGCACTGCATTTTTTGATGGTTAATTATGACTTTGGCTATGCCAGAAATGACTTTACTCGTTTATGGTTATTGTTACCGGATCGGTTTACATCTTTTCATGTGCTTTCTGAAACGCTTTAAACTGTCCGGCAAAGTCAACGGCAGGTTTGGCGAAGCAGGCATAAGGTCTATCCTCACCGTATACCGACAGAACCTGAACATCAGGCCAAAGAGCGTCTTCGGCAGCATCAGCAGGCAGCCGCACAGACATTCATGTATGCAGGATGCCGTCTTCAGGGTCTCCTGCTGACACTTCCCGCCGGATCTGTTGGCACAGCTCCAAAGGCGGGCGGTGGAAGATGGCGATAAGGAATGGTTGTCATAGTATTAAGTTCCTTAAACTTCGTTATCAACAGAACAGTTATCCGGTCTTTAGTGTATCTTTGCGCCGTCTTTAAAAATAGGTAATATGGATCGTCAGGTGTTCCAGACCGACAGCAGGTCCCGTTGGGTGCGGGTGAAGATCAGCATCGCGCTGATTCTGACACTTGTGTGTCTTTTCATTTCCGTCATGGTTGTTTCTTTCTTGATAGACAGGATTCCGAACATGCCCTTCAAAGAGGAGTACAGCAGCGTCATCATGGCGCGTAAGCCCTATATGAAATCGAATCGGCTCTCAAAGGAATATAGTGGATTCCGCAAGTACTTCAATCGGGAACATAAGCTGCATAGCAACTACGCGAAATGGGATCAGGCCCGCAACCTGAAAATCCGCCGATACAATGGCAACACCGGACGTTATCTCACCGAATGGGACAGCCGACCAAGCGGCATACGCGCAGCTTTCTATGTCAGCTGGGATCCGATGTCCTTTGCATCCTTGAAAACTGCACTTGGGAGTTTGAACTTAGTGATTCCCGAGTGGTATTTCATCAATCCGGCAACTGCCAGCGTAGAGACGCATATTGACGCCAAAGGCTATCAGCTGTTGAAGCATTCGGGGATTCCGGTCATGCCCATGCTCAGCAACGCATGGCACGGCAGCTTCAATGCCAAAGGCATCGGGCGCATTCTGCATGACCGTGTCCTCCGTGCGCAACTTGTCAGCAGCATGCTCTCAGCGTGCATGAAACATGGTTTTGTAGGAATAAACATCGACATTGAGGACTTGGATGAGACTAACAACGATGCTTTCACGGCTTTTGTCAAAGAACTCTCGTTGGCCTTTCATGACCATGGGCTGTTGGTCACCCAGGATATTGCGCCCGGCAATGAGGACTATGACGTCAAGGAACTTGCCAAGTATAATGACTATCTGCTGCTGATGGCCTATGACGAGCACAATGTGCTCAGTGACGCAGGGCCGGTCTCTTCACAGCAGTGGATCGACCGGACGGTCGGGCTAATAGCCGAACAGGTTCCGCCGGAGAAAGTCATCCTCGGATTGGCTGCCTACGGTTATGACTGGAATGAGAAAGCCGACAACAATCAAAGCATCGGTTTCAACGATGCCATGTCGGTTGCGGATGACACGCACTCGCAGATTGATTTCGATGAGGACACCTATAGTCTCGGCTATGCCTATAAGGATAATTCCGGTCAGTTGCATCAGGTCTTTTTCAATGATGCTGCCACCAACTTCAATACCATGCGCTTCGGTTCCGAGTACAGGCTTGCCGGCTTCGGTGTATGGCGGTTGGGCAGCGAGGACAGACGCCTGTGGAGCTTCTATAATAAGGATCTGACAAGGACGGGGGCGGCCCGTCTTCGTGTCGGCGACTTGGAAGTGCTCCACGGCAGCCGGTATGCCAATTATCTGGGCGAAGGGGAGGTGATGGATATCATCAATACGCCTCACGACGGCAATGCTCACATTGACATGGACAACGAAAACCTGCTCATTGCCCGGGAGACCTATACGAAGATCCCCACGTCCTATGACTTGCGCAAATACGGATCATGTGGGAAGAAAGACCTCCTGCTCACTTTTGACGACGGGCCCGACCGTCAATGGACACCTGCCATCCTGAAGACGCTGCGCCACTATGGCGTTCATGCCGCGTTCTTTATGGTTGGATTGCAAATGGAACGCAATCTGCCGGTAGTCAGGGATGTCTTCGAGGAGGGACATCTGATTGGCAATCACACGTTCACCCATCGCAATGTGGCCACCAATACGCCCCAGCGGACCTATATGGAACTGAGGCTTACGCGCATGTTGATTGAAACCTGCACCGGCCACAGCACCATTCTCTTCCGTGCGCCTTATAATGCCGACAGCGATCCGTCAGGCAGCGAGGAGCTTATCCCGTTGGCCGAGGCACGCAAGCAGAACTTCATCAATGTCGGAGAAGCCGTAGATCCCAATGACTGGCAGCCCGGAGTCACGGCCGACGAGATATTCCGGCGTGTCGTGAAAAGCGTCGAACACGGCGAAGGACATATCATCCTCCTCCATGATGCGGGCGGTGATACGCGGAAAGCCACGGTCGACGCGTTGCCGAGAATCATCTCCTACTTTCAGCAACATGGATATCGGTTCATCACGCTTGAGCAGTATCTCGGTGAGTCGAAAACAGACCTGAT
>JALFRV010000308.1 GCA_022778905.1 Prevotella sp.
ATGCTTGAATATATCATCTTAGCTCTTGTTGTCGGATGGTTTGCGTTAAAAGAAAATGGCATTAGATCTAAGGAAAATCTAAAACATTTTTATATAAGTTTATTTGTCTTTCTCCTTTTGGTAGGTTTCCGCTATATGCATGGAGATTATGGAACCTATCAGATGGGATATTACGAAGATATTGACGTTGGAGGTGATGCAGGGTATTTTTTTCTTCAGACCTTGTTCCATAAAATGGGGTTATCGTTTCAGGTCTTTGTTTTCGTAATTACATTGTTTTCGGTTTTTGCATTCTCTCAAGCCTTTCGTATAAGCGCATGGCCTGTATTCGGTCTGCTGATGATTTTAGGTAAAATCTTTACTTTGTATGCGATGTCTGGAATTAGACAATACATTGCAATGGCTATTTGTTGGTGGGCTATTAGCGAATTACTTAAGAATCAGAGACGGATGCTTTTTCTTGCCATGGTAATGGTTGCATTTACAATTCATGGGAGTGCGATTATTATGTTGCCTGTAGTCTTTTTTGTAGATCGAAAATTAAGTATTAAATGGGCTGTAGTTATTCTTATCATATCCATTGTGGTAGGACGTTCTTCTATGACATTGTTTGGTGCGGCATCAAGCATGAGTGATTTCGTGGATGAACGATTTGGTTCTTACATTCGAGATGATGATGGTGGAGGAATGAATACGATCAATTATATAGAAAACTTTGGTTTTCTTATTTTTGCTTTAATGACAAGAAAAGTTGCACTCAAATATATTAAATATTATGATTTTTTCCTTTATATGTTTATTATATATTGTGGTTTCTTGCTTGCTGGAAATGAAATTGGAGTAGTGAAGAGGCTTCGAGACTACTATGCGTTGTCGTATGCATTTATTGTTCCCGGGTATTTTTATTACTTTAGAGCAGGATATATGAATAAAGCGGTAAAGTTTATTATGATATTTTACTTTACTTTGTTGATGTTCAGGTCACTTACTGTATTTGACAGTGCCTTTGGACCTAATAATTATAGTAAAATGGTTCCATATCATAGTATTATCGAAATGAAAGATTAAAAATGAACATATTGATCGTTGTTGCCCATCTCAGAAAAGGCGGATTGGTTGATGTTATTTATAATATTTGCAACCAACTGACAAATTATCCAACGCTGCAGATTCAAATACTTACTTTGCGTAATGAGTCTGAGCAAAATAGACTGAGCGATTTCAAAGGCCTTGGTATAAAAGTGTCCCAACTGCATCTTACTTACGTCAAGGTTGAATTGAACACAGGAAGTGTCACGAACAAGGTTCAACATATAGTTGACGAAGCGCGTATCGATATTGTTCATTGTCATGGATATCATGCGGTTCTGGCTTGTGCCAAACTAAAAGGTGTCAGGATTATTTCAACCCTCCACGACAGGGCCCAGGAGGACTTTATCAATAGTTTTGGCAATGTTCTTGGTCAATATATGCTTTCCCGCTATTTTAAGGCACTTAAGAAGTTTAACATGAATATTGCGGTGTCGGAAAGTACAGCTCAAGCTTATCGTCCTGTTCTAAACAATGTTACTTTTGTTAATAATGGTGTCGATACTGCACGTTTTACTGTCGGCGGTGGAGAAGAAAACATCCAACTCAAAGAGCGTTTGGGGATTGAAAAAGAGCAGCTCGTTCTAATCTCTACCGGACGAGTTGAGAAAGAAAAAGGCTTTGAAGAATTAATCGAATGGTTCATCAATGAACTTGAAAATTCCAAAGCGACATTGATCATTCTCGGAGATGGAAACAGATGGCAGTCTTGTAAGTTGCTTGCAAAAGGGCATTCTCATGTGATATTGCCAGGCAGGGTTGATGATGTAGAGACCTATTTAAAAGCATCCGATTTCTATATCAGTAATTCCAAGAGCGAAGGAATGAGCTTAGCGGTGTGTGAAGGGATGAGCTGTGGACTCTTTCCTATTCTATCCGATATCCCGAGCCATCATGATGCAGCAGATGGGGTAGGGGGTATCTTCTTCCAGAATCTTAAAGATTTACGGTTAAATTCTCTTTTCAATCTGCATCCAGATAAAAAGACTGTGCGAAACTATGTTGTTGAGCATTTCTCAAGAGAACAGATGGCACTTGGTTATGTGCAGTGTTATAGTTCTTTAGAGACCAAAAGGGAGAGTTTTTAGGCTTTTTTCTGTCATGCCGAAATTTACCATCTTTACCACCACCTATCGCCGCCCGCACCTGTTGAGAAGGCTTTATCGGTCCTTGTGTGCACAAACGAACAAGGATTTTGTATGGTTGGTTGTGAATGATGAGCAGGACGGTGAGACTGAGAAGGTTATTCATGAATGTCAGGCGGAAGATTTAATTTCAATCAATTTTGTCCAGCAGCCTCATCAAGGCAAAACTGCTGCGATGCTGAAAGGGTTTCAATTGGTGGAGACTCCCTACATGATCGATATCGATGACGATGATGAGCTGATGCCGAATGCAGTTGAAACGTTTATGCAAGCATGGAAAGATATTGAGACAAAGGGGTTAAGACACATTGGGATGGTCTGTGCCTTGAGCCAGAATGAAAAAGGAACAAAACTAAAGCCTAAGCGCGCATCTGAGGATGGCATATTCTGGGACACTGACTATACTAAGCAAGAGTGGACCCGTCATGATCCTTTTGAGGCCATCATAAGCCGCAGGACTGATGTCATCAGGGATCTCACACTATTTGATGACCAAGGCAAATGGTTGCGTGACCAAGTCACCTTGGTGCTTGAGTCTGTATATTGGAATAGAGTTGCCAGGCATTGGGACAGTAGATACCTAAATACAGTTCTCAGGATTTATCACGAAGAATCACCACAAAGACAGAGCGTAGAGAAATTCGCGGAACAAAAATGCATTAACTATGTGTTTTCTCTTTATGTCCTTTTGAATGAACTGAAGGGTAAATACTTCGAGAACCCGAAGCAGACAATTAAATATACTGCGGAATACATGGCTTGTGGCTTCGCTTCAAAGTATCCCATGAAACAGCTGTTACGCGTTTTGGAATCTGATACAGTGAAAAACCTTGCTGTAGTTATTTCTCCTTTTGCGTGGGTTGTCGGCTCCTATTTTAGATGTAAAAACTTTCAGAATGGTAAGGAAAAAAATGTCAACGAGCAAAATAAATATAAATAACCTCCACTTTTCAGTGGCCATGTCAATCTATAAAAGCGATGTGCCGGAATATCTGCGGATTGCTTTGGAGAGTCTGCTGGTGCAGACGCGCGTTCCGGATGAGATCGTCTTGGTCGCGGACGGTCCTGTGCCGGCCGAATTGGAAAATGTCGTGAAAAGCCTCGACTACGGGTCTACCGAACTGACATATCTGCCCCAACCGGAGAACAGGGGATTGGGCGAGGCGCTGCGGATTGCCTGTGAGCATTGCAAATACGACTATATCGCGCGCATGGACAGTGATGACATCTGCCTGCCTGACCGGTTTGAGAAACAGATGCGGGTCTTTGAGGAGGACCCGACGGTAGATATGGTGGGCGGAATGATCACCGAATTTGTGGGCGAACCGGATGTCGTGGTGAGCTCGAGATTGCTTCCGCTGGACCATGAAGGGATCTATAAGATGATGGAGACACGCTGTGGGGTCAACCATGTGACCGTGATCATGAAGAAGCAGGCGCTCATGGCAGCGGGAAACTACAGCGGCCGGTTCCGGCAGGAAGACTATTATCTCTGGGCGCGGATGATGAAACTCGGGGCACGGATGCAGAACATCCCCGACGTGGTGGTCAACGTGCGCTCGGGGGTGGATCAGTTTGCGCGCCGGGGAGGCCTGCGCTACTTCAGCCAGCACATGAAGGTGTTCAGGTATATGTATCATGAGGGCCTGATCTCACGGTCGGTATTGATGAAGAATTATGTGTTGCGGTTTGCCCAGGCCACCTTTCCTGCCCGGCTGCGGACATGGGTTTACCAACATCTTCTACGCAAATAACAAGACATGAGCTGGTGGCGGAAGTTCCTCATTCGGCATCTCGCGGCTCGCTGGGAGCTTGTGTGGATTGAGAATCAGCTTGAGGGGCTATTGGCGGGAGAGCCACTGCGATGGCATCCGGTCATCAATCCTTACAGTGACTGCTGGTTTGCCGATCCGTTCATCCTTGAGTCCGATCCGTCGACCGTGCGTCTCTTGGCGGAGGCCTATTCGATCCATGCGTGCCGGGGCAGCATAGCCCTGATCACCATAGACCGGCGCACGAAGACCATCACGGACCGGGAATGGGTGCTGAAGGATGATTCCCACTACAGCTTCCCTTTCATCATCGGACAGCAAAAGGATTCTATAGATTTCATGCCCGAGAATCATGACCGTGGAAGTCTTTCCGTCTATCGCTATGACAGGGTGCAGAAGCAGGCGGCACAGCTTTGTTTAGTGGCTCGGGAACCGCTGACCGATGCAGTGATTTGGGACGGACGTTTGTACGCCACGCATGAGGCCGACCGAGTCTGGGACCGGTTGGGCGTCTACGAACCGCAGGACGGACTTTACGAAAAGACTGCCGAAATCGGATTCCGGGAAAACTACGCCCGCAATGCAGGTGCTTTCTTCGAATGCCATGGCAAGGTCTATCATCCGGCACAGGTGTGCAGTCGCATGTATGGTGAGGCGCTTTCCCTGCAGGAAGTGATCACCGGCAACCGGGGAACGGTGATGCGCGAGGTGAGCAGATATTCGATTGGAGCCGGGATGCACAGTCTTACGACGAAGGACGGGGTCATCATCAGCGACCGCAAACTGTTCCCCCATCCATGGCTCTCCAAGTTGGTCTATCGTCTCACCGGCAAATCCGACCGTTAGTGCAGCCCATGAAGTTGTTGTATATCATCCCGTCTCTGTTCCGCACGTCACCCAACTATATTGTGTTGAGGCTCTTGGAAGGAATGCTGCAGCATGGCCATTCGTGTGAGATATGGTATTTTGACGATGGCCCTGACGGGCTGGACTTCCCCTGCGAGGCCCGACGCATCAGCCTCTTCAAGGTCCCGGACTTCAGCGACTATGACATTGTCCATACCTACGGGATGCGCCCCAACCTGTATGTGTTTCTGTACAAGCCATTCGGCAGCAGGCATAGGCCACACTTCGTGGCTACCAATCATTCCTATATCTTTGAGGAGTTCCGGAGTCTGTACGGTCTGCTGAAAGGCACGGTGTTGAGCCATATCTTCCTGACTGCCTTGCGCCGTCACGACCTGCTCATCCTGCTCAGCCATGATGCGATCAGCTACTACGGCCGATGGATAGACAGCCGGAAGATGGCGTGCTGCTACAATGGGGTCAGGCCGGCCGAGGAAGGGATGGAGGATGCAGATCTGTCGGTGATCGCCCGATTCAAGGCCGGCGGCATCCTGTTGGGGGATATTTGTTTCCTTGATACCATCAAGTGTGTCGGCACCATCATCTCGGCCCTTCGGTTCCTGCCCGATCGCTATAGGTTATTGTTGGTCGGCGAGGGAGACGATGAGGCTCTGCTCAAAAGGCAGGCTGCCGAGGAAGTGCCCGGAAGGGTGCTGTTCTTAGGACCGCGACGCCATGGGGCCGCCTATCTGGCTCCCATAGACATCTTCGTCCAGTCGGCGAGCAGTGAGGGCTTCTGTCTGTCGATGACGGAAGCCGCCTTGGCCGGCAAGCGCATCGTGAGTTCGGACATCCCCGGCATGCGGGAGAAATACGCTGAGGACGAAGTGGTTTACTACCGACCCGAAGGCAGCCCGGAGGACCGGGCGAGGCGACTGGCCGAGGCGGTGCTGAAGGCCGGGGCGGACGAAACGATCGGGCCCAAGGCGCAGGCGAAGGCCCGGGAGGCATTTTCCGTGGACAGAATGATCAGCAGACATATCGAACTCTATGAGCAATTGGTCTAAAGAAGAACGACTGTTCTTGGCGCTTTACCGCTATGGGCTATGGCGCGATCCGCTGCCCTTAGACCTGTTTGAAGGGCAGGTCCGCTGGGACGCGGTCATCGGTCTGGCGCGCAGCCAGACCGTCGTCGGCATCCTGACCGAGGGCATCGAGGCCTTGCCCAAGCCGTTGCGGCCAGAAAAGCCGGTCTATTTCGGTCTCATCGCCAACACGTCGGACATTGAGAGCAAGAACAAGCGGATGAATGAGTTCATCCCCTTACTGATGTCACAGTTAGAGGGCAAGGGGGTCCATTCCGTATTGCTGAAAGGTCAGGGGGTCGCCGCATGCTATCCCAATCCGCTGCATCGGATGCCGGGCGACATAGATCTTTATATCCCCGATGAGGCCGAATACGAGAAGGCGCGCGGGCTGATGCTGCAGATCGGCAAGGAGGCCGAGGAAGAGAATCCTGAAATCAAGCATTCCGCATTCGAAGCCTATGGTTTCCTGATCGAACTGCATGGCAGTTTCCGTTTCTTCATATCCCGCCGTTGCCGCAACCATACCGATCTGTGGCGAGACTTAGCCATGCCTGCAGGGTTGGGAAGTTGCCGGACCTGGAGCAAGTTCACCGTTCCCCCGGTTCGCTTCGATGTCATTTTCATCTTCGGCCACCTGCTCGGCCAGTTCATGGGAGGTGGCATCGGCCTCCGGCAAGTGAGCGATTGGATGGTGTTCATCCGGGCCAACAAGGTGATCGATCATGTGGGCGACGGTGTCTTGAAGTCCGACCTCGACCTGTTGGGACTCACGGGCTATTGGCAGGCTTTCGCTTCGATGGCCGTCTGTCTGTTGGGATTCCCCAAGGAAGAGATGCCTTTCTATGATCCGGCGTTCGACCGTAAGGGCCGGCGGGTGCTGCAGAACATCTTCTACACGGGCAACTTCGGTGCCCGGCAGAAGGCACATCATCTGTCGGCCGACACGAATGCGATTGCCAAGAAAGCCGTTACGCTCTTCGGTCAGCTGCCTGTCTATTGGCGCAATTTCTGGCTTTTCCCGCGCGATACGGCCTATTGCTTCCACCAATATCTGTGGGGATCCATCTCGGGGCTGGTCTGATGTGAAAAGCATAGATATGGAGTGCCTTCCGCAGAGCTATCCTCCGGGCTGCCCGGAGGATAGCTTTGGGCGCTCTAAAGGATAGCTCTTGACCGCCCGGATGATACCTCTGCGCGAAGCAGGGAATAAGTGTCTTCCGGGCAGTCTTCTCTTTTGAGGATGATGCTCTTGATAAATGGTTGACAGGCAGCGGATTATGGCGTAATCGAAAGCGCAAATATATTCAGTTGGCGGCCAGCTGGTGATAACTGCGTTGGAGGTGTCGGCAACTTTTATCCCAATCGGTCCTTTGACCGCAGTATCTCTTTTTTGCTTGTCCGTTGCAGCCTGCGGACTCCTTTCGTCCGCTTGCCGCCATCCTGTTGGCGGGATTTTCCTTAGCGTAGGCAGCTACGCCTTCAGTCTCCCGGCCCCCAATCTGCCCGACCATCAATCAATATCCGATCAGTCCCTCATGACTATCGGAGGGTAAAGGAAGAAGGGAAGACTGCCTGCAAAATGCACCGCATTGAATCGTATTCAACCTTAATTCCGCAACACTATAATTTAACTTTATTTATAAGTTCCTGAGCAACAAAA
>JALFRV010000010.1 GCA_022778905.1 Prevotella sp.
GACCGGCGAAAAGCTGTGGCGCATCGACCTCGGACGCAACGTCCGTGCCGGCGCCCACTATACGCAGTTCATCGTCTATGACCTCGACGGCGACGGCAAAGCAGAGGTGATGATGAAGACCGCTGATGGTTCGGTCGACGGAGAAGGCAAGGTCATCGGCGACGGAACGAAAGACTGCGTCGTCCGAGAGGATGGTCCGTGGAAGGGAAGGATCAGAGGCGAGCACGAGTATCTGACCGTCTTCGAAGGCCGGACGGGGCGTGCGCTTGCCACGGAAGACTATACGCCGCAACGGGGAGAATCATCCGACTGGGGCGATGGACACGCCAACCGCAGCGACCGCATGCTTGCAGGCGTGGCATACCTCGACGGCGTCCATGCCTCCGCCATCTTCTGCCGGGGCTATTACACCCGAACGGTGGTCGTAGCATGGGACTGGGACGGGCACAGACTGGCCCGACGGTGGGTCTTTGACACCAATGAGCCGGAGTGGAAGACCTACGCCGGACAAGGCAACCATAATCTCCGCGTGGCCGATGTCGACGGCGACGGCTGCGATGAGATCGCCTATGGGTCCATGTGCATTGACAACAACGGGCGCGGACTCTACAATACGGGATTCGGACACGGCGACGCCATGCATCTCACGGCATTCGACCCGACGACCGACCGACTGCAGATCTGGCAGTCGCATGAGAACCGTCGCGACGGCACAGACTTCCGCGACGCCGCCACGGGACGTGTTATCTTCCAGCTTCCGAGCAACATCGACGTCGGCAGATGTATGGCGGCCGACATCGACCCCACCAATCCGGGTGTCGAGATGTGGAGCTCCGACAGCAAGGGAATACGCAATATCAAGGGCGAGCAGGTGCTGCCGTCGAAGCCGGACACCGTCTATGACCCGCGCATCCGCCAGCACTGGAACGACTTCATGGGCCAACGGCAGCCCGCGCAGCGCAGACCTGAAGGCAACACGGCACAGCGGCAGGGACGCCCGAACGACGGCAACCGACCGCCACGGCAAACGGACCGGCAGCGCGGACCAGGCCTGTCGACCAACTTCGGGATATGGTGGGACGGCGACCTGCTACGGGAACTGCTCGACCATGAGATGGTCTTGAAGTACAACTGGACGACCGGGCAGAGCACAATGATCAGACATTTCGACGGCACACTGTTCAACAACTGGACCAAGTCGAATCCTTCGCTGAGCGCAGACTTCCTCGGCGACTGGCGCGAAGAGGTCATCGCGCGGTCCGTGGACAGCCGTGAGCTGCGCGTGTTCGTATCAGATATCCCCACCGACTACCGCATCAACTGCCTCTTGGAGGACATTCCCTACCGGCTGAGTGTGGCAACAGAGAACGTTGCATACAACCAGCCGCCCGAGCTGGGCTATTATCTCGGACCCGACAAGACGGTCCGGCCGTTCCTCAAATGAGGAAAGACGGATGTACATTCGTATCCACTGAAAACAATTCAAAAATACTCATGAGAAGATTCCTTGCAACTCTATGCCTCCTGACAGGCATCTGCACCGGCGCCACCACGATGAAGGCGCAGGACAAGATCGTGCGTCGCAGCGTGATCAACCGCAACAACCCGATCGTCACAAGCCTCGACACGCTCGCCTCCCTCACTGTTGGCAATGGCGGATTTGCCATGACTGTCGATGCCACCGGACTGCAATCGTTTCCCGAACACTACGCGAAAGGCGTGCCACTCGGCACGATGAGCGACTGGGGATGGCACAGCTTCCCCAACCCGAACGGCTACCAGCCGCGCGAAGCACTCGTCAGTCGCAACTTCGGACGCGGTCACAAGGAACTGTATGCGGCACAGTTCAAGGAGAAAGGACGCCGCCAGGACGCTTCCAACTGGCTGCGCGTCAACCCCCACCGGCTGCATCTCGGCACCGTAGGACTGGCATTGGGCGACGACCCGACAGCCGTTTCCGACGTCGACGAGCGCCTGGACATGTGGACGGGCGAGGTCTCCAGCTCCTTCACTTACCGCGGCAGCCGCTACGAGGTGAGCACCGTGTGTCACCCGGAGAAGGACCTCATCGCCTCGAGCGTAGCCGACCGCAACCGCACGCCCATCTGTTTCCGGTTCGCATATCCCACCGGCGCGCACAGCGACGATGCCTGCAACTGGAACGCCAACGACCTTCACACGACGACGGTCGTATCCTCCGGCAGCAACGAAGTCGTGCTCAAGCGCGCCATCGACGCCACTGTCTACTATGTGAAGATCACCTGGCAGGGCAACGCACGCTTCTCCGAGCAGAGCCCCAACCGATTTCTGCTCACACCGGAAGCGGATGCCCTCACCTTCACCTGCCACTACTCGCTCTCCCTCCCCGCAGGTCCGGAGCCCGCCTATGCCGCCACCCGGACCGCCGCAGCCGACTTCTGGCGCGACTATTGGAACAAAGGCGGAATCATAGACTTCTCACATTGCAGGGACATACGTGCCCGCGAGCTGGAACGGAGGGTCGTTCTCAGCCAGTATTTAATGGCCGTCAACGATGGCGGCGACACGCCTCCGCAGGAGACAGGACTGACCTACAACTCCTGGTTTGGCAAGTTCCACCTCGAGATGATATGGTGGCACCAGGCCCAGTTTGCCCTCTGGGGACATTCCGAACTGCTCGACCGGTCGCTCCGCTGGTATGAGACCGTCGAGCCGATCGCACGTGATATCGCCCGCCGTCAGGGCTTCCGCGGCGTCCGTTGGATGAAGATGACCGACCCGTCCGGCCAGGAAGCGCCCTCCAACATTGGCAGCTACCTCATCTGGCAGCAACCTCACCTCATCTATCTTGCCGAACTTGTCTATCGCGCAAACCCCACCCCGGAGGTCCTCCGGCGCTATAACCGACTCGTACAGGAAACAGCCGAGTTCATGGCATCATTCGTCACCTACGACAAGAAGCGTCAGCGCTACATCCTCAAAGGCTGCACCGCAGCCCAGGAAACAGTGGACGCGAAAGACTGCGTGAATCCTCCGTTCGAACTGTCCTATTGGCATTACGCACTCGGAGTGGCCCAGCAGTGGCGCGAACGCAGCGGCATGCCGCGCGTGAAGGCATGGGATGACATCATCGCACGCCTCTCCCCGCTGGCCTGCAACAGTGACCGACTTTATTTAGCAGCCGAATCCGCCACCGACACTTACACCAACCTGCGCATGACCAGCGATCATCCGGCACTCCTTGGGGCACTCGGCATCCTGCCCGACAATCCCCTCATCGACCGCCAGGTGATGAAGCAGACGCTCGACTGGATCATCTCCAACTGGAACTGGCCTACCTCCTGGGGCTGGGACTTCCCCATGACGGCCATGACGGCAGCCCGACTCGGCGAGCGTGAGACAGCCGTCAGCGTGCTCCTCATGCCTGTTCAGAAGAACACATACCTGCCCGACGGCCACAACTATCAGGACTCCCGGCTGCGCGTCTACTTGCCTGGCAACGGCGGACTGCTCACGGCCGTGGCCATGATGTGCGCCGGATGGGACGGCTCGGAGGGGCACAACCCGGGCTTTCCCGATAACGGCGACTGGGACGTAAGATGGGAAGGGCTGAAACCAATGCCATAAACAGACCAAGCATATGAATACGACAGCACGGATCGTGATGACATTTGCATTGCTCCTCACATGTGTATTTTCAAAAGGACAACATCAAATGGCACTTACACAAAGACAACAAGGCCTCTCCGCAATAGCCGGACTCGAGGCCAAAGGAGATCAGAAATAACTTGCGAAGGCCATCCATGAGGCACTCGAAGTCGGCCTCACGGTGGCCGAGATCAAGGAAGCGCTCTCGCAACTCTATGCCTATACCGGATTCCCCCGATCGCTCAACGCGCTCGGGACACTGCAGCAGGTGATCGCGGAAAGGCAGGGAGCAGGAATGAAAACACCCATGGGACAGGACGACAAGACCGTCCTGCCCCCTGATTTCAACAGTCTGGAGACGGGAACAGAGGTCCAGGCACGCCTCGGAGGCGGCAAGCCGTTCAGCTATCCGTTTGCTCCGCGCACCGATTATTATCTGAAAGCCCACCTCTTCGGCGACATCTTCGCCGGCCGTGCGCTCACCGAGAGCGACCGGGAGATCGTCACCGTCAGCGCCATAGCCAGTCTGCCGGGTTGCGAACCGCAGCTTGCGGCCCATTGTCGAGGGGCTCTCAACATGGGCGTAACGGTGGAGCAGCTCCGCGCCATACCCGATGTGCTGGCTGCAAAAGTGGGGTCCGCCGAAGCCTGGCGCACCCGATCGGCCATCGCGACGACGCTCGGCGAGCCCGTTCTGCAGCCCGATCCACAGTCGCCAACTGCAGTCGGCGCCCTGAAAGGCATTGAGACATCGCCCTGGCCAGTAGGCAATTTCAACGCCACATATGCCCCCTACTTCATCGGGAAGAGCTATGTCGCTCCGATAGATGCACAAAACGGCGGCCCCGTCAATGTCACTTTCGAGCCCGGTTGCCGTAACAACTGGCACATCCACCATCATTCGGTTCAGGTACTGATATGCGTCGCCGGCCGCGGATGGTATCAGGAGTGGGGCAAGGAGCCAGTTGCGCTGACGCCGGGAACGGTCATCGCCATCCCCGCCGAAGCCAAGCACTGGCACGGGGCCGCACGTGACAGTTGGATGCAGCATCTCACTTACACGACCAAAGTAGAACCGGACGCCAGCAACGAATGGTTAGAACCCGTCACAGACGAGGTCTACGGGCAGCTCCCCTGATCGTTCAGGGGGCGCCGTCCGCCCCTCAGCTCCCCCTCATTCATCCCTCATCCCCCATCCGTCATCACCTCATCCCTCATCCATCATCACCTCACCCCTCATCCATCATCACCTCATCCCTCATCCACTCATCACCTCACCCGGGCATTCACGCAACTTATTGATTTTCAACACCATAAACAAGGCCTTCCGAAAGCATAGCTCCGGGGCGTCCAAAGCATAGCTCTTGGCCGCCCAAAGCTATGCTTTGGACGCCCCGGAGGATAGCTCTGCGCAGCGCGGATGACAGCCCTGTGAAATGAGGGGCATAAACGTGGATAACGAAGAGGCTTCAGACTGTGATTCGTGAGGCAAATGATGTCGGTTCAATTGATATAAAATGTAAGTTCTATAGAAACAAAGTGTAAGTTCTATAGAAACAAAACGTAGGCCCTACAGCTATAAGATGTAGGTTCCATTAATATTGGTTGTCGGTTCAATTGACATGAGTTGACGGTTCCATAGACTACGAATTGCATATCCGGAGACCGTGCTTATTATTTCGAGAGACGGCTGATTGCATTTCCGGGGGCGGCAGATCGTGTTTCCGTAGGATGCAAACGGCCGTAAAAGACGCGATGACAAAGAAAAACATCTTTTTTCTTTGCCGTTCGCCCAAGTTACATTAACTTTGCCGTCAGAAACCATTCAGCTGATGAGCAACAAGCAAATCCTCCTGATCAACGATATGGCCGGCTACGGGAAAGTGGCCACGGCAGCCATGCTCCCCATCCTTTCCTATATGGGGCATTCCACGTATAACCTCCCGACGGCGCTCGTTTCGAACACGCTCGACTATGGCGAGTTCAACATACTCGATACGACCGACTATATCAAGGGCGTCTTCCCCGTTTGGAAGCGTCTTGGTTTCTCGTTCAATGCCATCGCTACCGGATTCATCGCAAGTGAGCGCCAGGCCGGCATCGTCAGCCGTTACTGCCAGGAACAGGCGGCCTTGGGTACCACCATCTTTGTCGACCCGATCATGGGTGACGAAGGTAAGCTCTACAATGGTGTCACATCCGCCACGATCAAAAGCATGCGCGAGATGCTCAGCGTGGCCCATCTCTGCTACCCGAACTATACGGAAGCCTGCTACCTGACAAGCTTCCAGTACCGCCCCGAGGGCGTAAGCAGCGCCGAGACGCGTCATCTGCTCGACCATCTTCGCAAGATCGGGCCCCGCTCCGTCATGATCACGAGCATCCGCATCGACGGTCAGCCGTCGGTGGCAGGCTACAATCACCTGACGGACGAATACTTCTCGCTGCCCTACACCGAGATTCCGGTCCACTTTCCCGGTACGGGCGACATCTTCTCTGCGGTGCTCATCGGCCATCTGCTCCATGACGAGCCGCTCGGAGCGAGCACCCGCCAGGCAATGGATGCAGTGTGGAAGCTCATCGACCTGAATAAGGACAACGCGGATAAGAACCGCGGCATACCGCTTGAAAAATATCTAAGCATCTTGTAAATGGACTGGCTGAACGGACTATTCGTCACACAATCCTCGATCCAATCAGTCGTCATTCTGGCCGGGATCTGCGCGCTTGGACTTGCATTGGGCAAGATCAGGCTATTCGGCATATCGCTCGGCGTCGCCTTCGTCTTCTTCATCGGCATCGTGGCCGGCCACTTCGGACTGGCCGTAGATGCCAAAGTGATCGCCTACACGGAGACTTTCGGATTGGTGATCTTCATCTATATGCTCGGCTTACGCGTCGGTCCGACGTTCTTCAGTTCACTGCAGCACGACGGATTCAACCTCAACCTGTGGAGCTTGGGCATCATCTTCCTCGGCACGATCATGACTGTGGTGCTCGGAAAGCTGACCGGCGTCAGCCTGCCAAACATGGTCGGCATCCTCTGCGGGGCCACTACGAACACGCCGGCATTGGGTGCCGCGCAGCAGGCAATGGAGCACCTGGGGCGCTCCGGAGGCGCTATGGCCTTGGGAACAGCCGTCTCCTATCCGCTCGGCGTATTGGGCGTGATCCTCGTGATGGTGCTGCTGCGCAAGCTGTTTGTGAAGGAAGAAGATTTGGAAAACGTCAAGCAGGAGGAGGAAGACCATACTTACGTGGGCCAGTTCGTGGTGACCAATCCGGGCGTAGCCGACAAGTCGCTCGTCGAGATCTCGCAGATGACACACGCGAAGTTCATCATCTCGCGCATCTGGCGTGGCGAACAGGTCATCATCCCGCTTGCCCAGACACAGCTGCACCTATACGATAACCTACTCGTAGTGTCCCACAAGGACGACGTGGGGATGATGGAGATCCTCTTCGGAGAGCATGTTGAGACCGACTGGAACCGCGAGAAGATCGACTGGAACCATCTTGACTCGAAGGTGGAGAGCCGTGTCATCGTCGTCACGCAGAGCGTCATCAACGGCAAGAAGCTCGGTCATCTGCAGCTGCGGCGCATCTACGGCGTCAACGTGAGCCGTGTCAGGCGCGGCGACATCCAGTTTCTCGGCACCGATGACCTGATCCTTCAGTACGGCGACTTTGTCACCGTGGTCGGCGAAGCGAAGCATTTAGACCAGGTGGAGAAGCTCTTCGGCAACGCCAGCAAGCGTCTTGACGAGCCCAACTTAGGCAGCATCATGGTCGGCATCATGCTCGGTCTCGCCCTCGGCATGATCCCCTTGACGATCCCCGGCATGAGTGCGCCGGTCCGGCTCGGCATCGCTGGCGGTCCCATCATCATGGGCATCCTCATCGGCGCCATAGGTCCCCACCTTCATCTCATCTCCTATTCCACCACCTCCGTGTCGCTCATGCTGCGCCGGTTGGGTCTTTCGCTCTATTTAGCCTGCCTCGGTCTCGATGCCGGAAAAGATTTCTTTTCCACGCTCGTGCGTCCCGAGGGCCTGCTGTGGATCGGCCTCGGCGCCATTCTGACGATCGTTCCGATCCTCCTCTTCGGTCTTATCGCGCTCAAAACACGCAAACTTGACTTCCCCACAGTATGCGGGATCCTATGCGGTGCGATGGCCAATCCGATGGCTTTAGGCTATGCGAACGACACGCTGAACGGCGATACGGCATCGGTGTCCTACGCATCCGTCTATCCCCTTGGCATGTTCCTGCGCGTCGTCATCGCCCAGATGCTCATCGTGGCCTTCCTCTGAGGCGCCGGCGGAAACGGTCTCCGGCCCGGCAGAAGACATGCGGCAGTCGTTGCAGACCATCAGAATTCCGGATCGACAGCAAACGTCATCAGGCGCCCCGTGCCCGGATGGCGGAATGTGAGCCGTACCGCTTGCAGGTACAGCCGGTCGGCCTTGCGGCCATAGAGCGCGTCACCGCGGATGGGATGATGCAGCCCTTCGGGATGGGCACAATGCACGCGCAACTGGTGGGTGCGTCCCGTGCGAGGCTCCAAGGCGATCCGCAGCCGTCCCGCCTCACCCTCCAAGATCTCATACACGGTCACTGCCTCCTTGCCATGCACCCGGTCCACCCGCTGCCGGGGCCTGTCCTCGAGATCGGGGACGAGCGGTAAGGAGATCACGCCCCGCATCTTCAGTCGACCCGTTTCATCCTCTCGGTCGCTCAGCAAGCTGCTTTCAGTCCGACCGGAAGCGGCATCTTGTCCGCCCGTTTCAGCCTCTCGGTCGATCTGCAAGCTGCTTTTGGACGGGCCGGACGCGACGGACGGTGCGGCCGCGGGCACGGGATCGGTGAGACAGAGATATCTTTTCCGCACCTCATGGTTTTTGAATTGCCGCTGCAGATCAATGTGACAGCGCTTGTTCTTGGCCACGACGAGCAGTCCGCTCGTTGACATGTCGAGCCGATGGACCATCATCGGGGGATCCGAATGGGGACTGCGGGCGCGCAGGATGCTGAAGACGGACTCGCGGGAGCTTTTTCCCGGGACGCTCAGCATGCCCTCGGGCTTGTTGACCACGATAAGATCGGCGTCTTCATAGACGATCTCCAACTGCCGGTGCGCGTCGCTCTCCAACGGGTCCGGGGCCACTTTGAGCCCGCGAAGCATCCAGTGCAGGATGGGCAGACACTTGCTCCGGCAGGCGGGATAGTAGTATCCCTGATGGCGGATCTCATCCTTCGGGCTCGGCCCCCACCAGAACATGGCCATGCAAAGGGGCCGCATGTCGTGGCCAAAGGCATATTGCAGCAGCTTCGGTTCGCAGCACTCGCCGGCGCCCGACGGAGGTATGGCCCTACGGGCGGCCTGATCCGGATGCGCCTCACGGTCATAGTCGGCAAAGATCCGCAGCAGATCGCGCTGCGCGCCACATGCGTTCAGCATGCGGAACTGGCCGAAGAGCCACCGCTGGAGCGCATCGCTGGCCTGCCGGCGGTCGTGCTTCAGGCGTGCGATATGATTCTCATAGCCGGTCAGGCGAGCGCGTTCGGCACCGACGCGGGCCGCATACGCCCGTTTCAGACGATGGAGCTCGGCTTTGAGGAACTGGCTTTCGCGAATCATGGACGCCTGTTCCGCCTCGCCGACAGGGCCTTGCTGCCGGCGCTGATCACGCTTCTGCTTGGCGCGGCGGAGGTCTTCGGTCCGACGGTAGATGGCTTCCGCGGCCTCCGCCTCGATTGTCCGGACTGCCCGCTTCAACGCTTCGTATTCGTCAGCTCTTTCTTTTTCCTGAATCAGATCATTCATCCGGACGATCCGCGCTTCCTCCTGACGGAACCATCCGTATGGCACGGTATAGTCGAAGACCGGCGGAACGAAGTCCGGCCAATTGTAATGGCCTTCGATCTGACCGCTGTAGGCCTGCAGGTAGCCGATCTGTCCGCGGTGCTCAACGATGAGGACGCCGAACATCTTGCCTTCCTTGCAGAATCCGAGTCGCTGCTGCAGTTCGGCCGCAGCCTGCATGCAGAGCGGATGCGGGTCGTAGGCAAAGGGATTGTTGAATTGTTCCGGCGGGCGGACATCGGTGTGGAGGGGATGGAAGAGCATGGGATGATGAAGGAGGAGGGATGGGATGAAAAAGTCCCGGGCCTGATTGGCCGGGACTTTCTTATACTTCCTCCGTTACGGGAGGAAGCGGTTATCGTACGAAAACATTATTTCAGTTTGGCATAGCCATAGCGTGCGACGCCACCGAGCTCCTCCTCAATGCGGATGAGCTGGTTGTACTTGGCCATGCGGTCGGTACGGCTGAGCGAACCGGTCTTGATCTGTCCTGAGTTTGTAGCTACAGCGATGTCGGCGATGGTGGTGTCTTCGGTCTCGCCGCTGCGGTGAGATGTCACTGTGGTATAGCCGTGGCGGTGTGCCATCTCGATTGCTTCGAGGGTCTCAGTGAGCGAACCAATCTGGTTGACTTTGATGAGGATGGAGTTGCCTGCGCCCATTTTGATACCCTTTTCGAGGAACTTCACGTTGGTCACGAACAAGTCGTCGCCTACCAACTGGCAACGGTCGCCGATGCGGGCGGTGAGCTTCACCCAGTTGTCCCAGTCGTTCTCGTCGAGTCCGTCCTCAATGGAGTCGATCGGATATTTGGTGATCAGCTGCTCGAGATAGTCGATCTGCTCGTCTGCGGTGAGCTTCTTGCCGTTCGGATCTTTAGGCATACCGCTCTTCAGCTGGCGATAGTCGTAGAACCACTGACCGTTTTCACATACAGCAAACTCGCTGGCAGCGCAGTCCATAGCGATCTTGACGTCCTTGCCCGGCTCGTATCCTGCGTCCTTGATGGCCTGAATGATGCTGTCGAGTGCATCCTCGATGCCGTCGAGCTTGGGTGCGAAGCCGCCTTCATCCCCTACGGCTGTGGAGAGTCCACGCTTCTTGAGGTTCTTCTGGAGGGCGTGGAAGACTTCAGCTCCCATGCGGATTGACTCGCGCTCATTCTTGGCGCCGACCGGACGGATCATGAATTCCTGGAATGCGATCGGTGCATCCGAGTGCGCTCCACCATTGATGATGTTCATCATCGGCACGGGGAGGACGTAGGTGTTTGCCCCTCCGATATAGCGATACAACGGCATGTTCAGTGCCTTGGCAGCAGTATGTGCAACGGCGAGGCTCACTCCGAGGATGGCGTTTGCGCCGAGCTTGCTCTTCGTAGGTGTCCCGTCGAGGGCCAACATCTTGTAGTCGATGGCGCGCTGATTCAGTACGCAGTCGCCTTTCAATGCAGGAGCGATGACGTTGTTGACGTTGTCAACAGCCTGCTGTACGCCCTTGCCACCGTAACGAGCCTTGTCTCCGTCGCGCAGTTCCAATGCTTCGTTCTCACCGGTGGATGCGCCGGACGGCACGCTTGCGCGTCCCAACACACCGTTATCCAACGTTACTTCTACCTCTACTGTAGGATTGCCTCTTGAATCGAGGATCTCCCGTGCATGAACTTTTTCAATCTTCATAATTCTAATAATATATAATATATTGAGTTCTAAAATATACAATGTAAGGACATGCAAAAATAAGGCCAAAATCTGAGATAAGGAAATCTAAGTGATACCTAAAAGTAGGTATTTTAAAATCCAAGACTGGCATGCCCTACCTACAGAGGAATGAGAAAAAGGCGGACAAACGGGCTTTCAGAATTGCCGCACCGACTATCTGCCGGTCACAGGGACGAAAAATCGGGAATCCGGAGGATTTTCACAACGATCTGATTGCGAGCAAGTTAAGGCTCTCCATATACAAATCGGGCGTGAAAGAAGATATGTCAAGGGGGCCCGAATGTATCATCCGGGGCATCCGGAGGATAGCTTTCACGAACCTAAAGGTATGCTCCGGAGGCCCGAAAGGATAGCTCCGGGCACGACGGAAGCTGATTGCGGCCATTCCGAAGCCTGTTTTCGGACCGAAAAGAGGTGGTTTCCACCCCGTTCAGAGATATCGCCCGGCCGGAAAACATGATCTTTTCGTGACATTCATACCAACCGGCCGATACCTACAAATGAGGATGCCGGCGCGTGAAAATGCGAAATCCGCCTCATCGGGAGGATGGCGGGCGAAGATGCCGGAGAACGGGGCGGACATTTAACCCAAATCAGCCATCAGGCCTCCGGGGCACATTTATTCTTGTCATTTCATGCTTTCCGACTGCCTTCGTCCGCCTGCAGGACATCTCGTCTGCCGGACTTCCATGACGTAGCCCGCTATGCCTTCGGATCCCCGGCAGGCCATCTGCCCTGCCATCAGACAAAATCAGTTCGGACGCTGATGACCGATCGGGGGTTAATGAATGCGAAGCGGGCAACGGGGCGTGTCGAACGAGCCGCCGCACTTTCGTGAAATATCCTCAATGGACTGCCGGGCCGGAAGCATTGGAAAGTTGAAACGGGAGCGGCAGGCACGCCATGGAAGGGAATGTCTGATAGAATATGTATTGACGGAATGCCGGGGCGGGCCTTGCATAAAATACCATGCGGATGACCTTGACATCATGGAATTGCGACGGATTGCTTGTGGGTGTGGAAAGAATTGATTACTTTTGTTGCTCAAAACAAACACATGATCTACATGTACAAGACTATTCCTTCCCTGCTGCTTGCGGCGTGCAGCTGCTGCACCGCATACGCCGAGACACGCGACACGGCCGTCTACCGGAACATGCAACTCGACAATGTGATCGTCACAGGATCACGCAACAAGGTGGACACGCGCCACCTGCCGTTCACGGTGAGCCGTATCGACCGCCAACAGATCTCGTCCCGACTGACGCCATCACTGCTCACGGTGATCAACGAGCAGGTTCCGGGCTACTTCTCGACCGCACGCGGCGTGCTCGGCTACGGCGTCTCTACAGGCGCCGCGGGTGGCATGTCGATCCGAGGCATCGGCGGAACGCCTACGACAGGCATGATGGTGCTCATCGACGGGCATCCACAGTATATGGGACTGATGGGGCATCCGATCGCCGATGCCTACCAGAGCTTCCTCGCCGAGCGCGTGGAGGTGCTGCGGGGACCGGCTTCCGTGCTCTACGGATCAAACGCCATGGGCGGCGTGGTCAACATCGTGACGCGTCAGGACGTGGAGGACGGCGTGCGCACGCACGCACGCATCGGCGCCGGTTCCTACGGTACGGTGACCACGGAGGCGGCCAACATGACCCGCTTCGGACGCTTCTCGAGCATCGCCTCGGCATCCTACAACCGCACGGACGGCCATCGCGCCAACACCGCATTCGACCAAAGCAGCGGCTTCGTGAAGCTCAACTGTCGCCTGACCGACAGCTGGACGGCGACGGGAGACCTGAGCCTGACCCGCTTCAACGCCTCCAACCCGGGCACGGTCAGCGCACCCATGACCGACAATGACCAGAAGATCACGCGCGGCGTGACGTCTGCAGGGGTCGAGGACGATTACGGATGGACGTCGGGAGCAGTGAAGGCGTTCTACAACTGGGGCCGTCACAAGATCAACGACGGCTACGGACCACAGAGCAACAACAATCGTCCGCGCGACTATTACTTCCGCAGCACCGACCGCCTCTGGGGCGTCAACGCCTACCAGAGCTTCCGCCTGATGGAGGGCAACCGCACCACCGTGGGCTTCGACTATATGGACATCGGCGGCCATGCATGGAACGAGCTGCTGGCAGGCGGCACCATCGAGACCATCGACACGACCGCCTGCGAGGTGGCCGGCTATGCCGACTTCCGCCAGGACCTTTTCCGCGTCCTGACCGTAGATATCGGCGTGCGGTGGGACTATCACTCGCAGGCCGGTGCGGAATGGATCCCACAGTTTGGCATCGTGGCCCGGCTGCCGCGCGAGATGCAGCTCAAGGGCACCGTGAGCAAGGGCTTCCGCAATCCCACGCTGCGCGAGCTGTTCATGTTCAAGCCACAGAATGCCGGCCTGAAGGCCGAACGCCTGTGGAACTATGAGATCGCCTTCAGCCATCACCTCACGGATGCGCGCCTCCAATGGGGCGTCAATGCCTATTACATAAAAGGTGACAACATGATCCAGGTCGTACAGGGGAAGTATCAGAACACCGGTCCCGTGGAAAACTGGGGCATCGAATGCGAGGGCCGCTGGCAGGCCTCGGACCGACTGGACCTCCATGCCAACTACAGCTACATACACACCCGCTACGACGTGGCGGCCACTCCGGAGCACAAGACCTATGCCGGCGCCGACTACAGGGCAGGGCGCTGGACACTCGCCACGGGACTGCTGTGGATCAGCCATCTCACGACCCAGACCGCCCCGAAGGCCACGCAGAGCTACGTGCTGTGGAATGCGCGGGGCACCTATCGCGCCAACAGCTGGCTGACCCTCTACGTGAGCGGCGAGAATCTGCTTGCCGAGCACTACGAAGTCCATGCTGGCTACCCCATGCCACGTGCCACCTTCATGGGCGGCATCGATCTCCACTTCTGACCGCATCCCTGTGCCCGCCGGCCCGCAACAGGCATCCCGCCGGCCCGGAAAATATCAGAAAGCAAAACAGAAACCATCTGAAAATAAAACAAAGGCTATCTCCGGACACACCGCCTACCGTATCCGGCCTTGCCGGAACAGCACCGCGGACATCCGGCTGCAAAACTCCGCCACAAGCAGTCATCAAAAGTCGGGCATGCGGACAAATGAGACAAAAAAGCCACTCATAAGATCTCAAAGCGTTAATTTGTGCTAATTATATTTCGTTTACTTTCGTTTTCAGTTTCGATTTACTATATTTGCAGCAACAATATCGCATCGGAATCATTCCAATTTAAGACATAACTATGAGAAATAGAGATCTGAAAGTAAAAGCAGAACAGTTGAGACTCCGACTGATCAGGCTCATTCACGAAGCCGGCACAGGCCACACGGGCGGCGATCTGTCGGTACTCAACGTGCTGACAGTGCTCTACAACAAGGTGCTCCGCGTCGATCCGGCCAACCCGAAGTGGGCTGACCGCGACCGCTTTGTGCTCAGCAAGGGGCACTGCGCCGAAGCGCTTTACTGTGTACTGAATGACAAGGGCTTCATAGACGATACGGATATGGAAGCCTACGGTAAGGAGTATGCCCACTTGGGCGGCCATCCCGACATGTCGATCCGTGGCGTCGAGATCAGCTCCGGCGCCCTCGGCCACGGTCTGTCGGTCGGTGTCGGCATGGCATTGGCCGCCAAGATGGACGGCAAAGACTGCCGGACATTCGTCGTCATGGGCGACGGCGAGCAGGCGGAAGGATCGATCTACGAGGCCGCCATGGCCGCCAACAAGTTCGAGCTGGACCACCTCGTGGCCGTGATCGACCGCAACGGACTGCAGATATCGGGTTCGACGGAAGACGTGATGCCATTGGAGCCGGTCAGCGAGCGCTGGTCCGCCTTCGGCTGGGACGTCAAAGAGATGTGCGGCGACGACATTGACAGCATCGTGGACACCATCCAGGGCATCGACTACCACATCCGCCGGCCCCACCTCCTGATCTCGCGGAGCACCAAGGGGTTAGGTGTGTCGTTCATGGAGAATGTGGCCAAGTGGCACCATGGCGTTCCCTCGGAGGAGCAGTACGTGCAGGCGGTCGGCGATATTGAGGCCCGCCTCAAGGCCATAGAAGAATCATACTAAGCAGAAATACAGCATCATGTTAGAGAAGAACAAGATACCATGCCGCAAATCTTTCACGGGAACGCTCCTCGAAGAGGCCCGGAAAGACAGAGACATCATCGCAGTGACGTCGGATGCCACCGGCTCCGCCACGCTGGGAGAATTCGCCCAGGCACTGCCCGAACAGTTTGTAGAGGTCGGAATTGCCGAGATGGACGCCGTCGGAATATCCGCGGGGCTTGCCTCTTCGGGCAAGAAGCCGTTCATATTCGGCCCGGCCTGCTTCTACGTAGCACGCGCCTTGGAACAGGTGAAGGTCGACATGGCCTACAGCCAGATGCCGGTCAAGATCTGCGGAGTGAGCGGCGGCGTGGCCTACAGTCAGCTTGGCGCGACGCATCACAGCCTGCACGACATCGCCGTGCTGCGCGCCTTCCCCGGCATGGAGGTCTATCTGCCGTGCGATGTGCGCCAGACCCGGCGCCTCTGCCAGGCTCTCATCGACCGCGACAAGCCGGCTTACGTCCGCGTGGGGCGCAGTGCCGTGCCCGACGTCTATGACAGCGACGACTTCCCCTTTGAGCTTGGGAAGGCGACGACCGTCATGGATGGCAGCGACATCACACTCATCGGCACCGGCGAGACCGTAGCCCACTGTCTTGAAGCCGGCCGCATGCTGAGGCAAAAGGGCATCTCCGCCCGCGTCATCGACATGTTCTCGATCAAGCCCTTCGACCGTGAGGCCGTGCTGAAGGCGGCCCGCGAGACCGGCTGCATCGTCACGGCCGAGGAGCACAGCATCTTCGGCGGCCTCGGAGCTGCCGTCGCCGAAGTGACCGCACAGGCGTGCCCGGTGCGGATGAAGATACTCGGCGTGCCGGATGAGAATGTCTTCCACGGCTCGCATGACGAGGTGTTCCGCCACTACGGCTTCGATTTCGAAGGCATCCATGCCGCAGCCCTCGAGCTCTTGGAGCAGGTGCGGGGCTGAGCGAATGCAACGATTGATCAACCACAGACTGTAAACGACCATGAGATATACCATCGCTGTCGACCAGAGCACATCTGCCACGAAAGCCCTGCTCTTTGACGAGCAGAGCCGGTTGGTCAGCTCCGCGTCGAAGGATCACCGTCAGTACTACCCGCAGGCGGGTTGGGTGGAGCACGATCCTGAAGAGATTTACGCGAACACACTGCAGGTCATCGCCGACCTGGTGGCCCCTGTCCGCAGACCGGAAGACGCCTTTTCGCTCGCCATCACCAATCAACGGGAGACCGTCGTGATCTGGAACCGCCGCTCGGGGAAGCCTGTAGCCAACGCGGTTGTATGGCAAGACATGCGCGGAGCAGACATCTGCAACGCACTCAAGGCCTCGGGCTGCACCGAGACGGTGCGTCAGAAGAGCGGACTGCTCGTCGATCCCTACTTCTCGGGCAGCGGGGCGAAGTGGATCTTGGATCATGTGGACGGGGCGCGGGACGCCGCCGGGCGCGGCGAACTGTGCTTCGGGACCGTCGACTCGTGGCTTGTCTTCAAGCTGACCGACGGCCGTGAGCACGTGACCGACTACACGAACGCCTCTCGGACGATGCTTTTCAACATCCATCAGTTGGACTGGGACGACGACTTGCTGCGCCTGTTGACCATCCCCCGCAGCATGATGCCGGAGGCGAAACCCTGCGACGCGCGTTTCGGAGAGACCACGGTGGGGGGGCTTTTTGCGCATCCGATCCCGATAGCCGGCATGCTCGGCGACTCGCATGGCGCCCTCACGGGCCAGATGTGCTTCTCGGAAGGCTATGGAAAAGCCACCTACGGGACCGGCTCATCGGTCATGGTGAACATCGGCGAGCAGGCTGCGGCCGCGCCGGAAGGATTGGTCACGTCGGTCGGATTTGCCGCCTTGGGAAAAGTGCGCTATGCTTTCGAAGGCAATATCCATTGCACCGGCGCCACGATCCAATGGCTGAAGAACCAGCTGAAGCTGATCGACTCGGCACGGGAGATCGAAGCCTTGGCGACCTCGGTGGCCGACAACGGCGGCGTCTACCTTGTTCCGGCTTTCTCGGGATTGGGTGCTCCGTGGTGGAATGACCGTGCGAAGGCCATCGTCTGCGGGCTTACGCTCAACTCGACGAAGGCTCATGTGTGCCGCGCGGCAGAGGAGTCGATCGCCTATCAGGTGACGGACCTCGTGCGAACGATGACGGACAGGGCCGGGATCCCACTGAAGGAGATCCGGGTGGACGGTGGTCCGACGCGCGACAAGTTCCTCATGCAGTTCCAGTCGGACCTGCTCCAGGCTCCGATCGTGCGGTCTGAGGTGGAGGATGCCTCGGCATTCGGCGCGCTCGTCATGAACGGATTCGCCCTCGGAAAATGGTCTTCGTTCGAGGAAGCCGCAGCCATCCGCACAGCCGACACACCCATCCGGCCGCTGCGGAGCGAGGCAGACATGGCCGCAACCTATGCCGGCTGGCACGAGGCCGTCAACCTCCTGCTCAAACGAAACTGAACGACGGGCAATCGGAAACGGGAAAATCGGACAGCCATCACCGGACAATCCGCAAGACAGAGCTGGACGATCCGCCGTCGACAGCAGCACAATCAGCAGAACAAAGCTGAACCATCATCCATCGACAACCAAACAATCATCAAAACAGATAAGCAATATGAAGAACGGAAAACAATGTTTCGGCGTGATCATAGGAACACGCGCTTACTTCAACAGTGAACTGGCGCGCGACGTGAAGACACAACTCCTGAAGGTCATCAGCGAGTTGGGCTACGAATATGTGATCCTTCCGGAAGACGCGACACCTACGGGTTCAAGTTCGATAGAGACCTTGGAGGACGGCGTGAAGTGCGCCCGCCTGTTCAGGGAGCATCGTGACGAGATCGACGGAATCATCGTCAGCCTGCCCAACTTTGGCTATGAGATCGGCATTATCAATGCGATCAGCCGCGCGGAACTTCACGTTCCGGTGCTCGTCCAGGCCTGCGACGACGACAATGACAAAGTTGACTTGGACAGCAGGCGTGACGCTTTCTGCGGCAAAATATCCGTCTGCAACAACCTCTATCAGTATGGGATCCCCTATAGCCTGACTTCTCTGCACACCTATTCCATATATAGCGAGGACTTGATGAAAGACCTGCGCCGCTTTGCCGGTGTCTGCGCCGTGGTCGGAACGCTGCGCCACTGCCGCATCGGACAGATCGGGACGCGCCCGTTGGGCTTCAACACCTGCCGCGGAAGCGAGAAGCTGCTGCAGCGGAGCGGCATCACGGTGGTGCCGGCCGACCTGAGCGAGCTGATCTTTGCAGCTCAGGAGATCGACGACAACGATCCGGCGCTCATCCGGAAGCTGCAGGATATCCACGCCTATGCAAAGGTGCCGGCTACCTACGAGGACAAACTGCGCACGCAAGCCAAGTTCGGCGTAGCCGTCGAAAACTGGGTGCGCGAGAATCAGGTGGACGCCGTGGCCCTGCAATGCTGGGACTCTTTAGAGAAGAACTATGGCGCGGCGCCCTGCATCACGATGGCCATGCTGGGCGATATGGGCATCCCCTGCGCCTGCGAAACGGACATCACCGGTGCGGTGAGCATGCTCGCGCTGCGGCTGGCCTCATCCAATGCGCCTGCCTTGGCAGACTGGAACAACAACTTTGCCGATGACCGCAACACCTGCGTATGCACCCACTGCGGCAACTTCCCCAAGTCTTTCATCGGCAATGATGACCTAAAGCTGACCCCGTTAGGCGTGCTCGGCCGCACGTTGGGCAAAGTCCGGACGTTCGGAGCCATCGATGCCAAGGTCAGCGCAGGCAACTTCACCTTCTTCCGCATCTCCACCGACGACCCTGCGGGCAAGATCCGCGCCTATCTCGGGGAAGGCACCATCACCGACCAGCCCTATGGCATGGACGGCTGTATCGCCGTCACGCACGTGGACAAACTGCAGCGATTGATGAAGCATATCTGCCGCAACGGGTTTGAACATCACGTTGCGCTCGTGCGGGGAGAGGTCGCCGGCGTGCTCAAGGATGCCATCGAGAACTACTTGGGCTGGGATCTGTACGTGCATAACGACAAGGACGAGGAAGCCTGAACGCTTCCCCGCGTGAGCCGGAAGCGGCAGATGCGCTCCGGAGCATGATCCCGCCGAAAGCCCGACAGCATGCTGCGGGAAACGGAAACGAAAAAGCCTTCACAGCCGAAAGGGTTGTGAAGGCTTTTTTCCGTGCCCATCCGGAAGCGACGGCCGATCGTTCCGAGGATCGCTGACGGGCATTGCATAACGCGCTGTAAACAGCTATATATCAGTCTGCTATAACACGTCCCGAGGCCGGATCATTGCTCCGTCTGGAACAGCGCTACGAAACACGCCGCCCAAAGCTATCCTCCGGGGCGCCGAAAGGATAGCTCCGCGCGGAGGACATGACAACTCCCGCAAAACCGGCCTGCCGGTCCGTCCGACCGGCGGTCATGAAACGGCTGTCTGAAAGCGTTTCGGCCGGCCTGCCGGATCGCCGTTGATCAGAGCTGGCTCACGGTGTATCGGACGTCGAATTTCTGGAAGAGCTTCTCGTCTTCGGTCGATATCTTTGAGTCGGTGATGATGTGATCAACGAGTGAGAGGGCTCCAAGGCTGGCAAAAGAGCTGGTCCCGATCTTCGAGGAGTCAGCTACGAGATAGACAGTGTCCGAGGCTTCGATCATCGCTTTCTTCACCACGAGGTCGGAGATGCTCGGATAGGTCAGTCCGGTCTTGAGATTGATGCCTGCCGTAGCAAGAAAGACCTTGTCGGCATGGATGTTCGTGAAATAGTTGGCGGCCTTCATTCCGGTGAGCGAAAGCGTAGGCGGCTTGAACTCCCCGCCCGTCACGTTGAGATTGATGCTCGCATCCGACCCGAGTATCATGGCGATATTGAGCGCGTTGGTGATGACCGTGAGATTGTGAAAGCCCGTGATAAGGCGTGCAAGTTCTGTCGTCGTCGATCCGGAATCGAGGATAATGGTATCGCCGTCGCTGATGAACTTGACTGCCTCGCGTGCAATGGCGCGCTTGGCATCGATATTAGTCTGATTGGCCAATGAGAAGTTCCTGACGTTCGTACCTGCATCGCTGAGGATGGCCCCTCCGTGTTCGCGCTTGATCAGTCCTTGCTCTTCGAGCTTCTCAAGATCCTGTCGGATCGTCACTTCCGTCACCTTGAACAGGCGGCTTAGCTCCTGCACTTTCGCATGGCCATCCTCTCGGATGAGTTCAAGGATCTTTTCTCTTCTTTGTGCTGCAAACATCATGATTATTAATGGTATTATAAGATATCAATTATGCAAAGATAGTAAAATAAATACAATAATTGCTTCTCTTCCGGAGAATTTTAATTAATTAATGAAAGTAAACGAAAAAAAGGAGAAAAAACGAACTACTTCGGTAACACATGGATAAAATATCATGCCCGAAGATTGTGCCTGTGGATCATTTTGTTTATATTTGCATCCGGCTTTTGCCTTCATCCCAGCCGCTGAAGGCTTTTCGGAGCAGTCGCTATCACCGTGGGAGCGTCGGAGACAAGCCCTCGTCCGCCGCTGTCCGGCACGGCTGCGGACCCTGAAAGAGACAGGGACAGAGCCATCAGGGACAGATACTGACCGACAAAGGACGCTCATCACCATCACCTAAAAGCAACCGCTGACGATTCATGAAGAACAGGAAAGATTTCGATCGCATGTTTAAAGAATGGTATGTTCCTTTCTTCTATATCGCCTACCATTATGTCAAGGACGAGGAAGTGTGCAAGGACATCGTCAGCGAAACATTCGAATCGTTCTGGCAGCACTATGAGCAGGTCGACGAGCAGTCGGCCAGAGGCTATCTCGCCGCAACCGTCAGGCGCAAATGCATCGATCATCTGCGCAGGCTGGACATCCACGACAATTATATCAGATATGTCACCCATCTCAACGAGACCTATCTTGAGGAGGACGATCACACGGAGATCGGGCAGCGCGTGGCACAAATACGCGACGGCATGGAGAAGCTGACGCCTTACAATCGGCATATCCTCGAGCAGTGCTACCTGCACCAGCGGAAGTACAAGGAGGTGGCCGAAGAACTGCAGGTCAGCG
>JALFRV010000035.1 GCA_022778905.1 Prevotella sp.
CCCATATCAGGTTGGCACCGTTGATGGACATTCCGCCCTTATCCGTTCCCTTGAACTTGTTCACCTTATTAGTGACATACGTGAAATTACCATTTACACTGTAGTGGAAGTCTCCCACCTGATCCTGCCACCCCATAGTGAGCTCCAATCCGCTATTTGTAACCGTTGCACTGTTTACTTTCGGGATCGACGCAGTTCCATGCACGTCGGGCGCAGGCAAGTCAATGAGGATATTGGTCGTACGCTTATTGAAGTAATCAATTGTTCCCGTCAGGCGGTTATTCAGGAATCCAAAGTCCACGCCGACATCAAACACCTTGGTCGACTCCCATGTCAACGCACTGTTGGCGATGGCAGCCTGAGCCATTCCCGTCACCATTGTGTTGCCCAGAACGTAATTGTAGGCACTGTTGTTGCTTGTATAGAGCGCCTGAGCGTCATAATTCCCTACTGAATTATTACCGAGAGCTCCGTAGGAGACACGTACTTTCAGGTTGCTGAGCTGATGATTGAAGGCACCTTCCATAAACTTTTCCTGATCAATACGCCACGCGGCAGACGCGGAGGGGAAATATCCCCAGCGCTTGTTACTGTTGAACCGGGAAGACCCGTCTGCACGGAGGTTGAATTCAAACAGATATTTCTCCATCCAGTTCAGGTTCAGTCGACCGAAGAAAGATTGCATGGCCCATTCCGTTTTGCTTCCATTGGCGTTTGCGGTGCCCGTTGCTCCGTTGATCACATCTAACGAGAGGTCAATCAGATCGTACTTTGTGGCGCTGAAATTCTTGCTTCGATAGAGCTCGTTGCTGGTACCCGCCATGACTGAGAAACTCAATTTGTCAGCGAAAACCTTACCATCATAATGAGCCACAAGATCATTGAAATATCGCTCCACCTTACCATCATAATTGTATATTGAAGTCTTTGCTTTGTTGGTATAAGTCTTCTGATCCGTGAGGAAGTTCCATCCTTCAAGCACAACAGGCCTCCGTGAGATTTCCTGATCAGTCATTTCGTAACTGTAACTTCCGGTAAGCGTAAAGCCTTTAAACGGCTTCAGGGTCGCGGTGAACCGTGGTCTGATATTGTTGCTTCGATTGTTTCCTGTCCATTTATAGGCTCTGATCAAAGGATTGTTGTTAGCGCTCTGCGCATCATCTTCCGAGTTATTCATCGCGCCGAAGCGTCCATCCGGAGCACGGAAGACCATGCCAGGTGTCGTGGCCGACGTAAAGATAAACACGTTGTCGATCTCCTGGTATCCCGGTTCTCTGTCTGCCACGTAACCGCTCAGCTGCATTCCGAGGTTGAGCCATGGCTTCACATCGGCGTCAAGGTTCAGTCTGCCGTTGTACTTCTTGTATCCTGAGTTATACATGACCCCAGGATTGTCATTATAGCCCAATGACCCGTAGAAGTGGATCTTATCAGTTCCACCGCTCATGGAGACTACATGGTTCGTCGAAACCGAATTCTTGAACGTTTCGTCCACCCAATCCGTGTTGGGATATTTGAGCGGGTCGTTGCCGTTGCGCCATTCATCGATGCGTTCCTGTGAGAAGACTGTGCCCAGTCCGCTGTTGGTCAGCCCCTCATTGATCAGCTCCATGTAATCAGCATAGTTGGATATCGGCGTGAGCGTCTTGCGTATGGATTCAAACGAGACATATCCGTTATAATTCATTTTGATGGATCCCGCCTTTCCCTTTTTAGTTGTTATGAGGATGACGCCATTAGCAGCACGCGATCCGTAGATGGCAGACGACGCTGCGTCTTTCAGGATAGAGATGGTCTCGATATCCTGCGGGTTTACCGTATTGATACCCTGTTCCACGCCGTCAATGATAATGAGCGGAGCCGAAGAATTGAGCGTTCCCTGACCGCGGACGAGAATCGAAGCATTGTCATTACCGGGCTGGTTGTTATTGGAAGTCACCGAGACACCGGCTGCAAGTCCTGCTAATGCCTGCGACACATTATTAACAGGGCGGCTCTCAGCAAGTTCGTTCACATTGATGGCAGAAACCGAACCGGTCATGTCAACCTTCTTCTGAATGCCATAACCAACTACGACCACCTCATTCAAGGAATGATCATCAGCTTCAAGCTCCACATTGACCTGCTTCCGACCGCCGATCTTGACTTCCTGAGAAGCGTATCCGATGCTTGAAATCACAAGGACGGCATTCTCAGAAGAAACCTGCAGGGAGAAGTGACCATTCAAATCGGTCACGGTCCCGTTGCCTGTACCTTTCTCGAGTACGGTGACTCCAATCATCGGACCCTCGCGATCGACTACGGTTCCACTGATGTTATGCTTCACCGGAGCCTGCGTCGGAGCTGCCGAGGCGATATCACCCTTGGTCATGGCACGTGAAGCCACAATAGGAGAAACGATCAAGAAAGCAGCCCCAATACAAGCTGTCCTGATAAACAAACTGCGTTTAAACTTTTCCATACACGCCAATTTAAGGTAATTAGTACTACATTTAAGAAATATTATCTGATCAATAAGAGATTTGACAGAAAATGTGTTGATGTTGTCCAATGCAAAAATACATAATCCTTACAACATGCATATGCCACATTCGTACAAAACTTGTATGTTTTAGTACAGCTCTTCATTTTTAGCACAATAATCATCCGGTTGGATAGGATTTCGCTTCCGCCAAGCATTTTTTCTCCCGTAGACAGCGGGAAATCACAAAAAAATGCGTAAGTTTGCAGTCGTGAAGACCTTGAATCAACACCGAACGGGACCGCTGCCCACATAGGGACAGACAGACGGAACGATCATGATCGACTACAGATACATCTATTTGTCATTGGCAGGATTCGCCTTAGAGACCGCCGGAGCCACATCCTCCACAGCCGGGAACATGCCGGGACGAAAGCTGAACGTGCTCTTCGTCATGGCCGATGACCTGCGCCCGGAGTTGGGCTGCTATGGCGTCGGAGCCATCCACACGCCTAATATCGACCACTTTGCCGCCCGGTCGGTGCGCTTCGACAACGCTTTCTGCAACGCGCCCGTCAGCGGCGCCTCCCGTGCCAGCCTCCTGACAGGCATGTATCCCAACTATCCCGACCGGTTCGTGAGCTACACTTGCCGGGCCAGTGCAGACGCGCCGCAGGCCGTCCCCATTTCCCAATGGCTCAAGGACCATGGCTACCACACGGTCTCCAACGGCAAGATCATGCACCATATTGATGATCACGCGGCGTCATGGAGCGAAGAACCCTGGCGATACCATCCTGATGGCTACGACGTATACTGGGCCGAGTACAACAAGTGGGAGCTTTGGCTCAACTCGGAGTCGGCCCGTCATATCAATCCACGCACGATGCGGGGCCCTTTCTGCGAGTCGGCCGACGTGCCTGACAGCGCCTATGACGACGGCCATGTGCTGCAGAAGACCATCCGGGACCTGCAAACGCTGCGCGACCGTCATCAGCCTTTCTTTCTCGCCTGCGGTTTCTGGAAGCCCCACCTGCCGTTCTGCGCGCCGAAAAAATACTGGGACCTGTATCCCGAAGTGCCCCTTCCGGCCAATCGGTTCCACCCCGCGGGACTGCCGGAAGAGGTGCGCAATTCGACTGAAATCAACGCCTATGCGAGCGTCTCGACACCTGACGACCGTCAATTCCTGCAGACCGTCAAGCGCGGATATTACGCCTGCGTGAGCTATGTGGACGCGTTGTTCGGCCAACTCCTTGATGCCGTCGACGCACTGGGGCTTTCCGACAATACCGTCATCATCCTCTTCGGCGACCACGGATGGGATTTGGGCGAGCATCAGATGATCGGCAAGCACAACCTCATGCGTGTGACAACCCGCGTGCCGCTGCTGATCCATGTTCCGGGAATGGCCTGCGGCCACACCGCATCATTTGCCGAGCTCGTCGACCTCTATCCCACGATCTGCGAACTCTGCGGCATCGGGCAGCCCGAAGGCCAGCTCGACGGCAAGAGTCTCGTGCCTGTCCTGACCGATCCGAAAGCCAGCGTGAAGGACGGCGCCTACATCCAGTGGGAAGGCGGCGACGATCTGCTGCGCGGCCATTATCACTATGCGCGCTGGGAACGAAGCGGGCACCGCATGCTCTTCGACCACGCCGTCGATCCGGACGAGAACCGCAACCGCGCCGAAGACACCCTCTATCGCCGCGTCGTCAGGCGCATGGACAGCGCACTGGACAGCATCCGCCAGTTCGCATTCCGCAAGCATTGATGACTGAAAACTGTCGGGTAAAGGCCGGAGGCCAAAAACCAGAAAACCACCTCAGACAAGAGAAAAATACAGCCGATTGCAAAAAAAGAGCGAGAAACAGCAGTACCGTTTCCCGCTTTTCACGTATATACCAAATAGACTATTTATCTATCTTTCTCACCAATGAAAAAAACACTACTTCTTTGGCTGCTGTTTCTGGCCCTTCCTGCATGGGCGATCAAGATTACGCATGGCCCTTACCTCTGCGATCTTGACTCGACTTCGGCCACCATCATGTGGGTAACGGACAAACCCGGCATGTCCTGGGTGGAGATCGCTCCGGAAGACGGGCGCCACTTCTACGGAAAGGAACGCGCGAAATACTATCAGGTGCTGCACGGACGCAAGATGGTAAAGGACAGTGTGCATCAGGTGCGGGTGGAAGGACTTACGCCCGACACACGCTATCGCTATCGCATCTTCACGCAGGAGCTGACCGGATGGACCTGGAGCGATTACACCACGTTCGGGCAAGTGGCAGCTTCGTCGGTCTACAAGCAGGAGCCTTACTCGTTCAAGACCTATCCCACCGGGCGCCGCGAAGTGTCATTCCTGATCGTCAACGACATCCACGAGCGCAGCTCTTACCTGAAGAAGCTGCTCAAGGACATCGACTTCGGCAAGATAGACTTCGTCATGCTCAACGGCGACATGTCCAACATGATCGAGGATCCGCAGCATATCTTCAAGGCATACATTGACACCTGCGTCTATCTCTTCGCCACTTCGGTGCCGATGATGATGGCCCGCGGCAACCATGAGACGCGCGGCAAGTATGCCGATTATCTCTACCGCTACTTCCCGACGGCCTCCGGCACCTACTATCAGCTGAAACATATCGCCGGCATAGACTTCCTGATCCTCGACTCGGGGGAAGACAAGCCCGACTCGGACATCGAGTATGGAGGCCTTGGAGCCTACGATGACTACCGCCGCCAGGAGGCCCGCTGGCTCAGGTCACTGCGCACCACGGGTCAGGTGGGCAGGCACCCGCTCATCGTATTCTGCCACGTTCCGCCCACGACGGGCACCTGGCACGGCCCCTATCACCTGCAGGAAACACTGCTTCCAGAGGTGAACGAGATGAACCCGACCGTGATGTTCTCCGGCCATACGCACAGCCACAAGTTAGTGGAGCCCGACAACCTGATCCGCTTCCCGAATCTGATCAACAGCAATTCAGCCTATATGCTTTGCCGGACGAAGGGCAATCAGCTCGAGGTGGAATGCGCAGAGGCCGACGGAAAAAACAAAAAACACTATTCATTCCCATTGAGCGGCCGTAGACCGTGATACAGGCGGAAAAGGCCGAAAAGCCTGCAGCAACTGAGCAAGGGCATTAATATCCGGCCTCCTTGCAATGTGACAATGTCGTAAAAATTACAATTGGCACTTGGCAATTTGGCTTTCTTCTGCTATCTTTGCAACAAATCCTGTATATAAAAGCGATGAATATTCACGAGCCTATATATGTTTCAGCCTTAAAGGGAGGGTCGCATGACGCTTTCGCTGCACTATACGGCAAGTATGCGGACCGAATTTTCAGTTTCGCCATCAAGCAAACGAAAAACCGGACTGCCGCACAAGACATCGTTCAGGAGACCTTCATGCTGCTATGGAAGAACAGAGCGTCGCTCGATCCGACAAAGAATGTCCAATCGCTTCTGTTCACCATCGCCCGCAACGCCATCATTGACACGTTCAGGAAACAGGTCGCAGAGGTCAGCTTCGAGAAATATCTCGAATACTGTGAAAAGAAGGACACTGCCTCCACTGTTGAGGAACAGCTCTACTATGACGAGTTCCTCGACCGGCTGCAGCAGTCGAAACAGCAGCTGTCACGCCGCGAGTGCGAGATCTTTGAGATGAGCCGGGAGGAGCACATGACGGTCAAAGACATCGCCGGCATGCTCCACTTGTCTCAGCAGACCGTCAAGAACTACCTCTCGTCGAGCCTGAAAGTGTTCCGCAAGACCTTGCTGGAGAAGCACGTCTGACCGCTTCTCACCGATCTGCCGACAGCCACTTCCCGTCCGTCAGCATGCATCTCATACCCCCCTGTGATTCCCTTTCGATCCGATATGGCAGCTCCCCGCTGTGCAGAGCTATCCTCCGGACGCCCCAGAGCTGTCATTCGGGCAACCCGAAGGATACGCATGGAGCGCCCAAAGGACAGCTTTGCACAGACCGCTTCATGGACCAGTCGTAAGGATACATACCGACCGAAAAAGCGGTAACTATTCTGCGGTAATCATAGTGGAATTTAACCCGGATCGGCCATTAGACCGCTGGAGCACATTTATTCTTGTCATTTCCTGCTTTCCGACTGCTTTCGTCTGCTTGCAGGACATCTTTCCGGCCGGGCTTCCCTGACGCAGGCCGCTATGCCTTCGGACACCCGGCAGGCATTCTGCCCTGCCATCGGACAAAATCAGTTCGGACGCTGATGACCGATCCGGGGGTAACCGGTAGTGTAAAGCTTTTCAGGAACACAGTAAAAAACATGTAAACCAATTCAGTAACTAAGA
>JALFRV010000070.1 GCA_022778905.1 Prevotella sp.
GACCCGTCACTGACAACATTGTCACCGTGGGAGAAATTCTGTCTAGCTATGATACAGATCGACCAAAGAACAGCTTTCATTTCTGTATAGGACTACGAAGCAATCTACGTCCATCGTACATATTTCCTTTACTTGTCGGCATATACAGCTTTACTTTTCCATAAATTTGAGTATAATAAGTAAAGGAGGCGATGCAAATGTACTACTCTTACGATGGGCTTGAATGGTTCCTTTCAGCCAAAGGCATGACGAAGACCTCGCTTGCAGCGGAGCTCGGCATTTCATCCAAGACGATGGCTAAGATGTCCCGCGGCGAAAAGATCGCCGACCATGTGCTGAAAAGAATTGCCGATTATTTTTCCTGCAGCGTTACGGAGCTTTGCGCCGAAAAAACCAACAATTTGCTTCTGCAAACTCTTCGGGACGAAAAGGATGCGAAGATCTCCGGCGGCCTGTATCACGAGCTGCAAGTGCGCATGACGTATAACTCCAATCACATTGAGGGCAGCAAGCTCAGTGAGGATCAGACGCGCCTGATCTTTGAAACGCGGACGATCAATGCCACGGGCGGTGTTCCCGTCGATGATATTATCGAAACGGTCAATCATTTCCGGGCTATTGACTATGTGATCGACGTAGCCGAGGATGAGCTGACGGAGGAGATCATCAAGGAGTTGCACCGCATTCTGAAGCAGGGCACAGCGGATGCCTCGCTGTCATGGTTTGCGGTTGGTGATTATAAAAAACGGGCCAATGTGGTCGGCGGTCGGGAAACCGCGAAGCCGAAGGATGTGCCGGCGCGTATGAAGGCACTGCTGGCTGCCTATGATCCCAAATCTGTTGAGGACATCATCGCTTTTCACCACGAATTTGAGACCATCCATCCGTTTCAAGACGGCAATGGTAGAGTCGGGCGTCTGATCGCGTTGAAGGAATGCCTGCACTATGGCATTGTACCGTTCATCATAGAAGATGCTAAAAAGGCGTTTTACTACCGCGGCCTTGCCGAATGGGAGAACGAAAAAGGCTATCTGATCGATACCTGTCTTGACGGTCAGGACACCTTCAAGCGCCTTCTCGCCATGTTTGACATTGATGTATAAAGATAAAACAGCATGCAGCACTTCTTTGCTGCATGCTGTTTTCTTATGCTTCGATGACATCCAGCTTGATGTTCTTGTACCCGACGGTCTTCAGCTCGGCCCGCAGGACCCGCTTTGCTTCTGCCATGTTTTTCGCCGTGGCATATTCCACGAAGTAGCTGCCTTCTGTAGTCCCGCCGTCCGTTGAGTGGGTTACTGTAGTGTGGATTTCGTATTCTTTCATTTCAGTTGCCCTCCGCTTCCTTTTTGTAAAAGCTATTAAGCCGGAGAACGGCCACAATATCCAGCGCGAAAAAGGAGGCAGGCAGACAAAAACCATATCAGAACAGGTGGATATTGCGGGATAAATCATAGATAATCCTGGTAGTGTCAAGAGTTATGCGCAAATTTAATTTGCAGACTCTGGCTGAGTGAGGTCAGCCTGCAATAGAGGCGTCTTCCAGAGCCGTCTCTAAGTGCTTCATGTTCATGTATTTTTTGTTGCCCAACTGTGTGCCAGCCACATGGCGCAGCCGGGCACAGACCAGCATCAGAGCTGAATTGCCGTCCGGGAAGCAGCCGACCACCCTTGTCCTGCGGCGGATCTCCCGGTTCAGTCGCTCGATCACATTGTTGGTACGGATCCGTGTCCAATGCTCAGAGGGAAAGTCGCAGTAGGTCAGCGTTTCCTCAATACCATCCTCCACCTTTTTGGCAGCCTCTTTCAGCTTCATGTCTTTCAATTCAGCGACAACAGCTTTAGCCTTTTCCCGGGCAGCCTTCTTGCTCTCCTGGGCGTGGATCGCCTTGAGCATCTTGGCTACCAGCTTTACCTTGGAGCGAGGAACAACAGAAAACACATTCCGGTAGAAATGAACGGTGCAGCGCTGGTATTTGGCATCAGGGAATACCTCTCCCACAGCTTCCAGCATACCCAGGCACTTATCTCCAACAATGAGTTTCACGCCGTTCAGGCCGCGGCTCTTGAGCCATTGAAAGAAGCTGACCCAACTGGCCTTGTCCTCTTTCATGCCCTCGGCGGCCCCCAGGACCTCCCGGTAGCCGTCCTCATTTACTGCAATTGCTACCAGAATGGCCACATTTTCATACTCTCCACCCCAGTTTCGGCGCAGATAAATACCATCCACATAAACATACGGATATTTGCCGCCCTGTAAGGGACGGTTGCGCCAATCCTCTATGTGAACATAGGCCTTTTTGTTCAGCTCACTGATGGTGGAGGGAGACACCTTGGTGCCCCAAAGATCTTCGGTGATGTCCTCCACGCGGCGCACAGAAACACCGGCAAGGTACATTTCAATGAGAGCTTCCTCTACGCTGCTCTCCCGGCGGCGATACCGCTCAATGATGGCTGTCTCAAAGGGAACACCTTTAAGGCGTGGTACATGAAGTGTGACGTTTCCTGATGTGGTGGTGAGTTTCCGGTCGTAGTGGCCGCTGCGGTAGCCCCGACGGGCCTCGCTGCGCTCATAGCGGGCAGCCTGAGTCAACTGCTCGGCCTCCTGCTCCAGCAGTTCATTCAGTGTTTCTTCCACGCTACCGCGAACCAATTCTTTCAGTTGCCCCTTGATTACTTCCTAGTTCAGTTGTACAATCTTCTCGGACATAGTTTGCTTTCTCCTTTCAGAATGCTGTGTGGTGACTTCATTCTACCAGAGTCTGCAAACTATGTCTCTCTTTTTTGCTATCTAAATTTGCGCAATTTATTATGCCTTATCACGTACAGAAAACGCTGTCCGAAATTGTCAGCAAGAAAGTCTTGCTGTGATATTTACTTGAAATATGTCGATAGCGAAAATGTAAAGCCCCCGATTTGATTTTGATTTCAAATCGGGGGCTCCTTCGTCGATCCGGCGGATCAGGTGGATCGCATATTCGGTTTTTAACGGCAAACATACTATCTCACCTCTTTTTCATCTGCGAAACAGATCGTCTGTAATTTGTTATTCTTTTTCTTCTATAAGCGGCAGATACTCCTTGTATTCCGTATCATAAGCGCAACTATATTCAGCACGAGCAGAGAAGCCCGAAACCTCTTTCTTCGACTTCTCTACCGGCTGCAAAGTTCCGGCTCCTGCTACGCATCCGCCAGGGCAGGCCATTCCTTCCAGCAAGTAACCGTCGTACTTCCCTGCTTTAGCCATGAGCAGCATTTTGCGGCACTCATCCAGTCCTGTTGCCTTTGCCACCATGACTTCTCTATCCGGGTCAATTGATTTTATTGCATTTACAACTGCCTGAGCTACTCCGCCTGACACCGAAAACATTCTGGCATCTGCACCGGCCTGCGTCAAAGGTCTTGCTTCTTCCATCGGTATGCATTCCTTATCAACGCCTTTTGCCGCAAACATACCCAGCACTTCTTCAAATGTAAGAACAAAGTCAACATCGCTTCGAACAGTTCGTCTGCTCGCTTCCAGCTTCTTTGCGTCACAGGGTCCGACAAAAACGACCTTACAGCCCGGGTGCTGCTTTTTAACAAAACGGGCAGTTAAAACCATAGGAGTCATTGCGACAGATATGTTACCCTTCATTTCCGGGAACATTTTTTTGACGAGATCTGACCACGAAGGGCAGCAAGATGTAACCATGAATGAATGATTAGAAGGAACCTCTTCCAAAAAGTCTGCAGCTTCTTCTATGACACATAAATCCGCGCCGGTAGCAGCCTCATACACATCTGCAAAACCGAGTCGGGAGAATGCAGCGTGCATTTTTTCCGGTATGGCATCAGGTCCCCATTGTCCTACGAAAGCCGGTGCAAGGATTGCATATACAGGGGTTCCGCTCTTTATTGCCATGATGGTCTGGAAGATCTGAGATTTATCAGATATCGCACCAAACGGGCAATTTACAAGACATTGACCGCAGGAAGTGCATTTTGAGTAGTCAATTTCCGCTCTTCCGTGGTCATCGGAGGAAATCGCATTTACTCCGCATGCTTTTTTGCAAGGACGCTCCAAACGGGTGATTGCCTTAAAAGAGCAAGCTTCCATGCATTTGCCGCAGCGAATGCAAATACTTGGGTCAATATATGCTTGCCCTTTTACCCTTGAAATCGCATGTTTAGGGCAAACAGACATGCACGGTCTTTCCAAGCAGCCTTGGCACAGATTTGTGACAACGACGGTATTATCAGGACACTTATTGCATGCAAACTTAATTACGTTGATCAGAGGCAGTTCATAGTACTTTTCAGCGATGACAGACGCATCCACGCCATCGCGGATATTATTATGAACACCCATTTTACGCATAGGCAATCCCATTGCAAGGCGAAGGCGTTCGCCTATTACAGCTCTTTCATGGAGCACACTGCCCCTGTAGCTGCCTGCTTCGTCCGGATCGCCGGGGCGGATCTTATATGTAAGTTCTTCAAGAGCCTCAGCGTAATCTCCGCCTTCATAAGCAAGTCTTGCAATTTCGGTAAAAACTCTGTGTCGGATTTCCGTCTTACCGGTTTCCATTCCTCTCATTGAAAAACATCCCTTATTTTGAGAATTTCTCTATAAGCGCCTTAAATGAGCCTAAGCTGCGCTTGATCATATCGTTCGATACGCAATAGCTCAGTCGGAAATATCCGGGGCAGCCGAAGCCATCGCCGGGAACAACAAGGAGATTGTGCTCCAGTTTAGCCGTTTCGGAAAATGCTACGGCATCGCCGTTAGGTGCCTTAACGAACAAATAGAACGCTCCGTCCGGCTTTGCACATTCATATCCCATTTCTGTGAGGCTATTGTACAGCAGCAGTCTGTTTTCATCATACGCTGCAAGGTCCGGACGTTCTTTCGCGCAACGCTCTATAGCCATTTGGATCAGAGTAGGCGGGCACACATGGCCTCCTATTCTTGCGGCACCGGCAACAGCGGCGAAAAGCGCTTTCCCGTCCTCTGCTGCTTCGGGGACATAAACATATCCGATTCTTTCGCCCGGAAGAGATAATGATTTTGAGTACGAATAGCAGACGATGGTGTTGTTGTATATGCAGGGAATAAACGGCACTTTTGTGTCTCCGTATACCAACTCGCGGTACGGTTCATCGGCAATAATGTAGATCGGGTGTCCGTATTTTTTCCCTTTTTCCCTGAGTATTTCGGCAAGGCCTGTCAAGGTCTCGACTGTATAAACCACACCGGAGGGATTGTTCGGAGAGTTGATGATTATTGCCTGTGTGTTCTCATTGATTGCATTCTCGACCTTCCTCAAGTCAATTTGAAATGCCTGAGTATCGGCCGGAATGACGACCGCTTTCGCACCGTTTGAATTGATAAACGGCTTGTATTCGGGGAAGAACGGAGCAACGATCATTATTTCGGTATCCTGGCTTACTGTCAGCGCTTTGATAACCGAAATAAGGGCAGGTGCTGCGCCGCAAGTGATAAATATCTCACCCGATTTGACGTTAATGTCAAACCTCTGCGAGAGGTCTTCTGCAATAGCCGCTCTGGTTTCGTCAAAGCCTGCGGCCATGGAATAGCCGTGAACCTTAATAGAGTCCACTTCATCAACGATTGCTTTTATGGATTCGTTGACCTTTGCAGGTGCCGGAATGCTCGGATTGCCGATCGAATAGTCGAAAACATTTTCGGCTCCGACTTCTTTTGCCTTCTCATAGCCGTATGCAAAAAGCTGTCGGATTACAGAAGGCGCACTTCCGAGTTTATAGAATTCTTGATTTATCATGATCTGTGACTCCTGATGTTATCTTTTGTTTGACGGCAGCCATATTTTTTGAGCATTCGCTGCCGCAATAAGCTCATCTTGAAATTTTGGGTCTGCGATTGAAATAAGGGCTTCTGCGCGTTCCCATGTGCTTCTTCCTGCGAGATTTACAACACCGTATTCTGTTGCGACATATAATGTCTGCGCTCGCGGTGTTGTGATGATATCTCCGTTTTCAAACTTCGGAAGAATTCTTGAGTGAACAACACCTTTCCTGTCTGTATATGTTGAACTCATGCAAAGAAACGATTTTCCGCCGTTTGAATCACTGCTCCCGGTCACGAAGTCCAGCTGGCCTCCTGTGCCGCTTATTTGTCTTGTTCCGGAGCTTTCAGAGCAAACCTGACCGTAGAGATCGACGTTCAAGCATCCGTTAATGGATATGAAATTATCCATGGACGCAATAACCGCCGGATCATTGACGTAGTTCAGAGGGTAACCAACGACATCGTCATTGTTTGAGATCCAGTCATACAGCTCTCTTGAGCCAATGGCAAGACCCAGAATTCCTTTGCCCTTATGAATGCTCTTTTTTGCGTTTGTCAGCTTACCGGCTTTAAACAAGGCATAGTAGCCGTCTGAGCAGAGCTCGGTGTGCATGCCAAGATCCTTGAGATCGGATTGAGCTATTATTTCTCCCAGGGCATTCGGCATGCCGCCTATTCCAAGCTGTATGGTCGCGCCGTTTGGAATGTACGGGAAAATATGATTTGCAATGCGGATATCTGTTTCCGTTGGCTTTGGTGAAGACATTTCCCATAGCTTTCTGTTCCCGACCTCAACTATTGCATCGACTTTGGAAACGTGAATTTTTGTTTCCGGGCCTCCCACTATGTAGGGTATCGCTTCATTGACCTCAAGAATGATCTTTTTTGCATGGATAAGGGAGGGACTGGCTGCACCGAGTGCGCCGCCCAGGCTGAAGTACCCTTCATCATCCATCGGAGAAACAGACAGCATAGCTACATCAACGTCAAGGTAATAGCGGTAATATGCATCAAGGTTTCTGAACAGCATTGGAATGAAAAATGCTCTTCCTGCATCGCACATTTTTCTTTCGTAAGCACCGCAATGCCATGTGTTGTAGACGAAGTGTTCCATTTCCGGATCGCACTCAATGATCTGAATAGGTCCGGGCAGAAGATTGCCTCTGATCTTAACGCCGTGCAATTCATTTTTTCTCAATGCAAGCGCACTGTCCAGCGAGATCGGCATGGAATTGTTCGAGCCGTAGTCTACCCAGTCTCCCGATTTCACAAGCTTAACCGCTTCGTCGGGAGTAGTCAGTTTTGATTTGTACTCTTCTTTGTACTGCATATCAAACTGCATTTTTTCCTGCTTCATAAGCAGCAAGGTTCATCTCAACAAACTTTGCCGGCACCGTTTCGCGTATTACCTTAACCCAGTCAATATCATCCATTCCGAGATATTTGGACATAGCGCCGAACAGCACGACATTCATGCACTTTGTATTGCCGAGCTTTTCCGCTATTCCGGCAGCATTGATGGCAAAGCAGTTGAATTTTGATTTCATAGCCTCAAGGCATCCCTCGGGATATTCCGCAAGGCCTGCAGCCGTGGTAGCAGACTCCATGGCAAAATCGTTTATGATGGCGATACCATCAGGCTTAAGATAATCGGAATAGCGCACGGCTTCCATTTTTTCAAATGCCACAAGTATGTCTGCGGCTCCCTTGCCGATGACCGGGGAATATACTTTTTCACCGAAATGCACCTGCGTGGAAACACTTCCGCCGCGCTGGCTCATTCCGTGAACTTCGCTCATTTTTACATCGTAGCCTGCGGAAATAAGACCGTTTACAAGTATTTTCGCCGTAAGAATGGCACCCTGACCGCCTACGCCGCAGAGAATGACACTTTTATTATTCATTTCAGTTCTCCTTTCTGCTGATTGCCTTTACAGGGCATACCTGTGCGCAAACAGTGCAGCCGACACACTGGTTGGCATCAATGCAGGACTTGCCGTCTTTCACCATGACCGCCGGGCAGCCGACCTTGAGGCATTTCTTACATCCGATGCACTTTGCGGTATCGACAACGCAAAGGCCCTTATCATGTTTTATGCGCTTTATGAGAAGGCAAGGGCGACGGCATACAATTGCCGCACGTTCCTCGCTGGCAACAGCCTCGTCAACAGCCTGCTGCATAGCGGTAAGATCCTGAGGATCGACGATAATGACCTTCTTATATCCGTATGCCTTGAGTACATCCTCGATTTTAATGGCATTTGCGACTTCACCCTTGAGAGTGTAGCCGCTTCCGGGGTTATCCTGATGTCCGGTCATACCCGTAATATGGTTATCCAACACGACCGGTATCATATTGGCATTGTTGTAAATGATCTCTACTGCACCGGTCATTCCACTGTGGAAAAACGTGGAGTCACCGACAACGCCGAACACTTTCTTTTCCTTTTGGCCGGAAAGCTCCAGAGCTTTTGCAAGACCGGCACCGACAGAAAAGCCACCGCCCATGCATACTACGGAATCACAGGCAGACAGAGGAGCTGCACCTCCGAGGGTATAGCACCCGATATCACCTGCAATAACATAGTTTTTGTTCTTTGACATGGTATAGAAGAAGCCTCTGTGCGGGCAGCCGGGGCAAAGTGCAGGCGGTCTGGGGACAGGCTTTACACCTACGTCAACGGTTTCCGGTTTAATGCCGAACAGCTGTTCTTTCAGGAGCTGAGGATTGAGCTCATACATATTGCTTACGAGGTCTTTGCCCACACAGTCTATTCCGGCAGCTTTGATCTGTGCTTCCATAAAACCGTCAAGTTCTTCAACAACATAAAGCTTTTCGACCTTTGCCGCGAAATCGCTTATCAGCTTCATGGGCAGAGGGTAGGAAAGGCCTATCTTGAGGAAGGATGTATCCTCGGGGAATACGTCTTTAGCGTATTCGTAAGCGATTGAAGCGGCAATTACGCCGACCTTGCTGCCCTTGATTTCCACCTTTTGTAACGGGCTTTCGTTACTGTATTCTTCCAAAAGCCGCATATTGTTTTCCAACTTTGTTCTGTTCCTGTATGCGTTTGCCGGTGTGCTTGTAAACTTTGCTGCATTTCTCTGATAGGCGGGCACTTCGGTTTCTACGCGTTCACCGAGCTCAACAAGGCTCTTGGAATGCGATACTCTGGTGGTTGTTCTCAGAAGTACAGGCATATCGAATTTTTCCGAAATTGCAAAAGCTTCCTTAACGAAGTCTTTGCATTCCTGAGAATCCGACGGCTCAATGCAGGGTACCTTTGCATGAAGTGCATACCAGCGATTATCCTGCTCGTTCTGGGAAGAATGAAGGCTCGGATCATCTGCCGTAACAATAACAAAGCCGCCGCCGACACCGTTGTAGGCTGCCGTGAACACAGGGTCTGCCGCCACATTCAAACCGACATGCTTCATAGCCGAAAAGCTTCGCGCTCCTGCAATGCTTGCACCGTATGCCATCTCAACGGCTACCTTTTCATTCGGAGCCCATTCACAGTAAAGGCTGTCACTATACTTGGGAAGCGTTTCAAATATTTCCGTGCTGGGAGTTCCCGGATATGCAGCGCAGACCTTAACACCGGCCTCATAAACGCCCCGGGCGATTGCTTCATTGCCTGATAAAAGATATTTCATTGTATTCTCCTTTAATTCTTTTAGGGGTTAAAGAGCTGAATTAAAAAGCGGCAAATTATCCCGCTCTCGGATAATTTGCCGCTAAACACAAACATGATTTTTGATGATCAAAAATCAGATTGAGAACGGAAATGGTGTGAAAAATGCTTTTTGTTATCGTTCATCTAAAGCGTTATAAGTTCATAAAGCGGAGAAGTAATGGACACTTGATTAGCTTTTTTGTACTGGTTGTTAAATCGCGATATTGAGAGAGAATGGAAAAAAGGTATTGTATGGTGAAAAATAAGATGATTTTTCAAAAAGCATTATTTCACACCATATTACATCAATTAACCCTCGTTGGGATACGGCTCGAGGAATGCGTGGAAATGACGCATGGGAAGATTGTGTCCCCAGACGATGCGAATGTTGGGTATGTTTTCACGGTCTTCATACAGAGCCTTGACTGCCGCAATGACATAGTCAAGATGCTCCTGCGTCAAACGACTGCGGTCAATTGCGAAGCGAACGACGTTCGCAACCTCAGCCTGCTGCTCGGGAGTCTTAAGGTCATATTCCATAGAATAATCACCGAGCTCCGAAGTACGGATACCGTAACGACGGATCAGCTCAATGCTGAAGCCCTGTCCGGCAAAAGTCTCATGACCACGTTTCCCGTCAAAGAACTCATCCATATTGATATACACTGCATGACCGCCCGCGGGAAGGACAACGCCCTTAACACCTGCTTTGTAGAAGCCCTCTGCGAGGTAGTCGCACTGCTTTACGCGCTCGTTCATGTAGTGGAAGTCGCAGCTCTCGTAGAGACCAACTGCCAGCGCCATGATATCACGGCCGGACATGCCGCCGTAGGAGTCATTGCCGTAGCAGGAGATCTGCTTTACCTTGAGAAGCACGCCAACGTCGGTCTTGACGGTGCCGTCTTCGTTAAAGTCCGAGAAGTTCTTCCAGAACAGGCCCTTGTCGCGGAATGCAAGCATACCGCCCATGTTTGCGTGGCCGTCCTTCTTTGCGGACATGGTGAAGCCGTCGCAGTACCGGAACATCTCGGTTGCAATCTCAGCGATGGACTTATCTGCGTAGCCTTCCTCGTTCATCTTGATGTAGTACGCATTTTCTGCCCAGCGTGCTGCGTCGAAGATGTAGGGGATATTGTAGCTGTGTGCAATCTCGCTGACTGCTCTGAGGTTTGCCATGGAAACTGCCTGGCCGCAAACGGGGTTATTGGTGATGCAGGTGAAGATAAGGGGAACATTCTCAGCACCCACTGCTTCAATAAGCTGTACGAGCTTCTCGGTGTCCATGTTGCCCTTGAAGGGGTTCTTGGCATACTTGCCGCCTTCGGGAACTTCATAGAGAAGCTTCTTGTTGTAGAGATTACGGGGAACGCTGCCCATCTGCTTAATGTTTCCCTCGGTGGTGTCGAAGTGGCCGTTGGAGGGGATGGTGAATACCTTGCCGGGATGACGCTGTGCAAGGATCTTCTTTACGATCTCCATGAGAACGGACTCTGCCGCTCTGCCCTGCTGGATGATGAAGGTGTTGGGGCGCTCCATCTGTGCTGCACCGCCGTTGAACAGGCCGCCCTCGTACTCGCAGAGGTACAACTCGTCCATCATCTTCTCAACGTCCCGGCAATCGGTGCGCACTAGGTCGATGGACTTCTTCCAGTTCTTCTCGCCGCCGCGCTCGAAGATATCGCGGAAGGTGTCGAGAAGCACATAATAGCCTGTGTTGCGTCCGTATGCCTCGTCGCCGAGGAAGAGGGATGCCCACTGCTGGTTGGTCATAGCGGTGGTGCCAGAGTCAGACAGCATATCTACGGTGAGCATTCCGGCGGGGAATGCAAACTCATTGTAGTGGGTTGCCTTCAATGCACGCTCGCGCTGCTCCACGGTTACTTCGGGAATGTCGCGAACTGCGAATGTAGAATGATGGGGTGCGGGGACGTTCAGGGGATACTCTTTCATTATTATTTCCTCCATAAAAATTCGGTGCTTTGCACCTAAAATATTTAAGAGGATACTCCGGTTGTCACAGCTATGCCATGATTAGCGGACAGTACCTATCTTACTAACTTATGCCTCTGCGATGACTTCGATTTCCACGAGTGCATCCTTTGGCAGGCGGGCGACCTGTACTGCGCTTCTTGCGGGATAGCCGCCGTTGGGGAAAAAGGACGCATAGACCTCGTTCATCGCCCCGAAATTGTTCATATCAGAGAGAAACACGGTGGTCTTTACAGCCTTCTGAAGGCTGCTGCCTGCCTTTTCGAGAATTGTGCCGGCATTCGTCAGGGATGCCTTTGTCTGCTCCTTGATGTCTGCGGGGAATACTCCTGTAGCCATATCGATGGGGAGCTGACCCGAGACAAACAGCAGACCTCCGACCTTGATTGCCTGAGAATAAGGGCCAATCGCGGCGGGTGCGTTTTCACTTGCTATTATTTCTTTCATATTTATGCCTCACATGGACTCCGCTTAATAAGCTAAGCGGAGCCCGTTTATTATTATTTGCTCTCAGCAAGAACCATCTTGAGAAGCTCGTAGGTTCTCTCAGTGGAGGCAATGCTCAGATGCTCGCGCGGTGTGTGGACATCCGCCATGGTCGGTCCAATGGATACGCAGTCGAGGTTGGGGATGCTGTCTGCGAAAAGACCGCACTCAATACCGGCATGAACGGCTTCAACCGTTGCCTTGTTGCCGGTGAGCTTTTCCCAGCAGGCGAGAATAGTATCCTTAACAACGGAATTGGGATTGTATGCCCAGCCGGGATAATTGCCCTGCGTCTCGCACTTGCCGCCGGCAAGAGTGACAATAGCGTTTATCTGAGATACTATCCATTCCTTCTGCGTAGTCATGGAGCTACGAACGGTGTTGGAAATGTAAAGCTCATTCTCATTGAGCTTGAGAATGCCGAAGTTGCTGGAGGTCTGAACAAGACCGGGCATATCAATGCTCATTTCCTGAACGCTGTCGGGAAGTGCAAGGATAACATTTGCAACGAGCTTGCTGCACTTGAGTGTAAGCGCCTTAACAGTCTCCGCAGCGCCGACAACAACATCAATAGCCATGTTGGGCTCGGTGGTTGCGTACTCCTTCTTGAATACTGCTGCAGCAGCCTCGATAAGTGCCTTTGCCTCAGTAGCCTTTGCTGCCTCAACAGCAATCTTCAGAGATGCAACTGCTGCAATTGCGGTCTCACGTGTGCCACCTTCCATAGCAACGATGTTATAATCGATTGCGGAAAGCGCATTGAGAATTCTGCCAACGAGAACATTGGAGTTTGCACGGCCCTTGTCAATTTCTACGCCGGAGTGGCCGGAGCAGAGACCTGCAATCTTAACATCGATGACAGTGCCCGTAACAGCCTCGCGCTCTACGGGAATGGTGCTGTGTGCGTTTACGCCGCCTGCGCAGCTGCACATAAGAACACCTTCATACTCCGAATCGAGATTGATGAACTTATGTCCGGTGAGCTTGCTGCAGTCAAAAGCGAATGCGCCGATAAGGCCGGCTTCTTCGTCTGCAGTAATAAATGCCTCAATGGGAGGATGAGCTAAAGTATCATCGTCAAGGATAGCGAGGATCATTGCAACAGCAATGCCGTTGTCTCCGCCCAGAGTAGTTCCGTTGGTACGTATCCAGTCGCCGTCAACAACAGGAACAATGGGATCGGTTTCAAAGTTGAACTCAAGGCCTTCATCCTTCTCGCAAACCATATCATGATGGCCCTGAAGGATAATGGTATCTGCATTCTCATAACCGGCGCTTGCGGGTTTCCAGATCACCACGTTGTTTGCAGCGTCACGGTAGCTCTTGAAGCCGTGATCATCTGCGAACTTCACGAGGTATGCTGCAATGGCATCGGTATTGCCGGAGCCATGAGGAATAGAGCATATTTCTTCAAAATACTTAAAGACATTTTTAGGATTGCAATTTGTTAAAGCACCCATTTTTATATTCCCTTCAAATAAGATATTACTATTTAATGTACGCTGAACGATTCGCTTACTTGGAAGTTGGTTTGAGATAGGTAAGGCGGCTGTGTCTCAGACCCATTTTCGCATACATTTCAAGCATATTAAGAGCCGAGTGGGCTGCTTCTATGACCGGAATGTCGTAGCCGAGATCTTTTAAGCCTGCCCGGACAGTTTCCGTAACGTCTACCATACCTGTGCATCCAAGCACGATTGCCTGGACACCGTCTTCCTTTACCGCCTTGAGGCTTTCGTTTAATACTGCATTGCAGAGACGTTCATGATTGCAGAGCTCAAGAACCGCAATTCCGATGTCTCTTACCGAAACCACTCTTCCGTCTAAGTGTTCAGCGGCAATATGCCTTTTAATAACCGGCACAACATTAGGGACTACGGTAATAATCCCTATTTTGTCCGCCAGACCCATCGCAATTAACACGGCAGGCTCAAAGCCACCGAATACCGGGATATCTACACATTCACGTGCAGCCGCAACTCCGGGATCTCCGAAGCAGTTAATAAACACGGCATCATATCCATCCTGTTCTCCTTTAATTGCGAGCTCAACGGCATGAGGAGAATTCAGCAGTTCGTCTAAGGCTCCTTCGATAGACGGTGTGCCTTCCCGAAGGCGTACCGAATCGACAACGGTATGCTCATCTAAGTATTTACCGGTATATGCAGCCATGTCGGGAGTAAACACGTCTGAGTTGCACGGAATGACATTAAGAATCCTAATCATAATTATCCTTTCGACTTTTAGTGTAACGCGGGAGAGTAACCTCCCGCGTTAAAAATGACTGATTATTTTTCTGTAGGCTTAAGGTATGTAAGTCTGCTGTGCTTGAGTCCCATTTTTGCATACATTTCGAGCATCATGACCGCTGAATGCGCAGCCTCGACGATGGGGACATCATAGCCAAGATCATAAAGCCCGGACTTAACATCCTCCGCAACATCTACCATGCCCGTGCATCCAAGCACGATCGCCTGTACGCCGTCCTCTTTTATGGCTTTGACAGATTCATCAATCAGTGCCTTGCAGAGCTTCTCATGGTTATCGAGCGCAAGTACGGGTATCCCGACATCTCGAATGGAAACAAGCCTCTTGTCAAGATGATGCGATGAGGAATGGCGCTGAAGCATAGGAATTACATTGGGGAGCACTGTAACTACGCCTATACGGTCAGCAAGACCCATTGCGATCAACATTGCGGGTTCAAAGCCTCCGAACACAGGAATGTCCACACATTCACGTGCAGCAGCAACACCGGGATCACCAAAGCAGTTTACAAACGCTGCATCGTAACCTTCCTTTTCACCCTTGATCACGAGATCAACAACATAGGGCGAATTGGTCATCTCATCAAACTCGCACTCAATTGACGGAGAACCGTTATGTATGCGCACAGTATCTAAAACAGTGTCTTCACCCAGATACATGCGTACATAGTTATCAATTTCCGGTGTATAAACGTCAGAGTTAACAGGAACTACATTAAGGATCTTCATATTATTCTCCTATTATTCTGCTGCTTTTGCAAAGGGGTTGGCTTTGGGGCTCTTTACAACTTTGCAAAGAATAAAGTAAACAAGCATGGAAACAATGATTCCGTTGATGGTGGGAATGAAGAAGGTGAATATCATTGCAAATGCGGTACCGCATGCCCAGGAAATCAGGCCAAGCCAGTTGACACCCTTAAAGGGCTTCCACTCTGCGGCTTTGCCCTTACCGAGAATCCAGTAGTCGGCAATGACAACACCGGCCATGGGAGGAACAAATGCAGCAAGCAGGCTGAGGAAAGAGGAGAAGTGATCCATGATTCCGACAAGAGCAAGAATAATTCCGAGAGCGCCTACAATGAAGGTTACAAGAGGACGCTTTTTGTCGGAGATCTTGAAAATGCCAACCGTTGCAATACCACCGGAATATGCGTTGCCGACGTTGGTGGTCCAGGTTGCGAGGATAAGGCAGAGAAGTCCGATAACAGGCAGACCCATATTGGCAAACATGAGGGTCAGGTCGTAGCTGTTGGTGGTAACAGCGAGAATGCCGCCGATGGCAAGAACGAGGATGGATGCGGGGAAGATGCCGAGGAAGCACGACCATGCAGTATCCTTGCGGCACTTTGCATAGCGGGTATAGTCACTTGCAAGAACTGCACCGACAGCGAAGCCGGAAACAGCAAGAGTAAGACCGGCGATAAAGGAAATAGGCTCAGAGGGTACATAGCTTCCTACATAAGCTGCGCCGCCTCCAGATAATGCATGAATGAGGCCCCATACCAGCATGATGAGAAGTGCAGGTACAGCGATCTTATTAAGAATATCAAGTGCATTGATACCGAACACCGCAGTCAGCAGCATCGCGATACCCCAAATGGTGTTTGAAAGCCACAGGGGGAATTCTGCTCCCGTTGCCATGTTGAAGATCGAGCAGAAGGAACTGCCGCAAACAACCGTATTAAGTCCGAACCAGCCAATGCAGCTGATTGCTATTACAAGGCCGCTTGCTATTGTTGAGCCGCGCTCACCAAATGCGCGAGTGAGGATCGCGGTGGTGGGTAATCCAAGGTCGGAGCCCTGAATGCCGATAAGGATCATGTAGGCGCAGACAAGGAGGAAGCCCAGAATCATTGCCAGAATAGCTTTGCCGATGGGAAGACCGACACCGATCATGCCGCCCACCATCAGAGCGGGAACGCAAATTGCACTGCCTATCCAAATAAATGTTATGGAGCCCCAGGAGCGTTTTTCGCCCGGAGCAACAGGCTCATAGGAAATAAGCCCGCTTTTGTTCTCTTCCATTGTATTTCTCCTTCTATTATATTATTTATTTAGTTGTTATGATGTACACGTAGGGAGTTACGCGAAATACGCAACTCCCTTCGGGAACAAATTAGTAACGGACCTGATCGCCCTCGAGTCCGACCTTTCTCAGCTCAGGCAGCCAGCAGGTGTATGCCTTGTGATCCTCGTCCCACCAGTTGGGATGTGCAGGAGTCATGGTAACAAGCAGATGCTGTCCTTCCTTGGTATCTGCATTGGTCAGAGGAGTGAGGGTGTCGAGATCGATGGTGCCGATGCCTTCGGGAGCAGTCAGCAGTGCCTTGCCGTCCTCGTCGCGGAGAATGAGGTTCTCATTCTTGAAGTCAATATAGTACTTCTTGCCGTCCTCGCCCTTAACAACGGTCGTACCAAAGTCAAAGCCGCCCTCCTGACGGAGATCGAGCTTTTCAAGAGTGCCGCGGCAGAATTCGCGGATCTCCATTACCTTCTTCAGCTCTTCCATAACATCGGTGCCGTTTGCCTTTGCAGCAAAGATGGCCTTGCCGATCTGCTGTGCCTTGGAGATGCAGCCGAGTGCCAGTGCTTCCTTGATCTCAGCCTTGCTCATACCCCAGGTGGAGAAGCCGATTCTCATATCATAGAGCATGCACATCTGGCGTGCGATCTGCTCGCCGGCATGGTCGCTTACGGGATATACAGCGATCTCATCACCGTTTACGCTGCCGAGGCCCATGGGCGTGGGGGGATGACCGTAGAAGCTGTTAAGGGTGGTGTTCAGCTCGGGAACTGCACGGCCGTTGCTGTCTGCGTCAACCAGCTTGATTCTCTTGTCAACGTCCTTGTCGGAAAGGATGGCAACAAGGATGGGAACGAAGGTATTCATACCGCCCATTTCGCCGGAGTAAAGGTACTTAACCTTCTTGCCCTCTGCGAGAGATGCCTTCTGGAATGCCTTGAATGCGTAAACAGCGTCAGGTCCGAACATAGGCAGGCTCGTGTCGAGCATTGCGACAGGAGAACCGAGCGCTGCGACCATTGCGCAGTAATCGTCTTCGCCGACTTCCTCAATGTCAATAAGGTCAACGGCAATCTCGTTGCCCTCTTCCTTTGCGCGGTTGAGCATGTCGATACCGAACTTCAGGGGGCCGCCGCCACCTGCGCCAAGCAGAGTTGCGCCGTACAGGATCTCAAGAATGTCTTGCTCGTAAAGTCTTTTCATTATAATGACCTCCATGTTTTTTGTTTTTTCGGGTAAACTACCCTAAGCTTGATATTATTCTATCATCTCTTTTTATTTCAAAAAACCAAATCACAGACGAAAAACGGCATTATTTTTTGTCCTTTGAGACAAAAAATAATGCCGTTTTGTACATTTTTTATAAAATTTGTGTGCTTAGATTTGCTAAATTGCCTTGTTAAGCCTGTTTATGGCGGCTAATGTATAAAGATTATAAACCTCCGGTATTCTTGTCAGCTTATGTCCGAGAATTCCCTCCAGACTTTTGATCCTATACTGTATTGTATTCTTGTGAGTAAACATGAGTTCTGCCGTTTTTGCTACGCTCATATTCCCATCCAGGAGAAATACCTCCATTGTTTCGAGAAGATCCGCCTGTCTTTTATCTGTGAATAATTGAAGCTTCATTATATCTTCCAAGGTGCTTGAATAGCTCTGGGTGTCAAAAAGTTCTTTTGCCTGACCTACAAAAGCGATCTCGCCGCCCGTAATAACACTTTTTTTGGGGAAAACTATGGGAACATACTTTTTGAAACTTTGAAGCTGCCGGTAAGCCTCCTGCACTTTTTTTGTAGTAGTTGTCGGATTATAAATTACCACTCTTGCTTTAAGAGCATTTTCCTCAAGCTCATTCAAAAGCTCCTGGAGGTCTTCATCGGATAATTCAAGCTTTCTGTCAGCCATTACCACAACTGTTTCGTCAAAAATATCAACCAGAAAATTGTTTTTATACGCCGAAACATAGTCCTGTATCATCATTTTTGCTTTTGTCAATTCATAGTAATTATGACTGAAAGTATCGCTGTAGAAAAAATACACGCACTCCATACGTTCAACACTTATTTTCAGTATATCTGCAATTCTGCGCATTTTTTCCGGCTCGTTATTTATTATTGCACTGACCAGTTGCTTGGTATCGACCTGCGCATAATTTTCAGTCCACAAATTCAAATATGTCTTAACAACGTACTTTATTTGCTTGCTGCTTTCTACAGTAAGGTCATCTTTTTCCTTCACGATAAGCATTTCGATCTTTGTATCGGCATTCTGAAGGCTTTCCCTTATTACATAGTATGGTTTTTTGTCTAACACAATTTCTACCGCTTTACCGCTTTCCTTGTCAGTATGGTTATACTTTGCAATTATATCTACGATAGGAAGGTTTCTTCCGTTTGGCCACTCAGCCATGTTGAGCATCCTCCCGAGCTCGTCAAACAGAAAAACGGAGCATTGTGTTCTGTCGCGGATAATTGCCAGCACACTGCTTATAGACCTCTGCGTATTTGTGGTATGGGAGATCTGCTCTATAACATCCGTAGCAAAATATGAATTCTTTCTTCGGTCGTCAATGACCGCCTCCATAACTTCACAGATTACATCGCTGTATCTGAGCTCGAGATGATTTTCCGGCATTACAATAAGTGGCATACCTAATTCGTCGGACAGATCAATCACTCTCTGATCGACCTTTGGAAGAACGCTACCCACATAGAACAGTATTATTCCAACCTCGCCTTCATCATGTACAAGCCGGATGGCGTTACACTGCTTATCAACATCATCCTTATAAGCAACAAAAGCCGTCAGCAATATCTCCTGACCATAGTGTCTTGCATACCCCGGGACAGCCTCCATTCCGTCTGCAGACTCTAAAACACTAATGGAAGAAATAATGCAGTCAAGATTTGAGTGACCGGCCAGCACCTTTGCCCCCTGTAATGAAGGGAGTTTCAAAATATCCGTTATTGTGACGCTCATAATTACACAGCCTTTTGTTTTGTTTTTTCAGCATACCACATTTTTGTCCAAAAGGACAACAAAAAATCCTTTTCGTAGAATTTTTTGTTTTGTCGTAAGCTTCCACTATCGGTTATGCTTCTATTTTAATCTATTGATATTTCCATAGACCTTTTATATGCCGAAAAACCCGCATTTTCATAAAAGTCTACTGCACCTTTATTAAAATCCCAAACATCAAGATCAATTCGCTGTAAGCCGCGTTTTCCCGCTTCTTCTTTGATGAACTCGATCATACACGCGGCAATTCCTTTGCGCCGATGAGCTTCGTCCACACCGAATTCGTCAATGTGACAATAGCTATAAGAAACGGTGTAAGGTGTAACGGGCACAGAAACATATTCGATTACAGCGAAACCGCAGATCTCATT
>JALFRV010000129.1 GCA_022778905.1 Prevotella sp.
AAAATATTGTTTTTCGTCTCATTATTTAGTATATATCATTCTTTTGCAAAGATACATATAAAAACGACATATCATGTAAATCAGCCAGAAAATAATGTCAAAGATCATAAAATTCAACATAAAGCTAAGTGTTGACGGAAAGGAACAGCTTGTCACTTCGAGTTTCAACGCGAAGGAACTCCAGAAAGCCTTGAACGGAGTAAAGACCGCGTCTGAACGGGTCAGAGCAGCTATGTTGAAATGGAACCAGATCACGCAAAGCATCAGGGATGTTGGTACAAGCTTCCCTCCCTACAGGGGGGGGAGAGGCCGAATATCGAATTTCCATTTGTCATGGATAGGCTCCCCGCCACTCGGAGGGGCTGCTTTCGTCCCTTACGGGCGGATACGCAGATCCGCCCCTACGGTTGAAATGGAATTGCGATGTAAATGGATCAATGATTGGCGATGGATTTTTTGCTCCCTGCGGGCGGATACGCAGATTCGCCCCTATGGTAGGCATGGGGGCGAGGCGTATAGGAACCATTGATTGCGGGTTGTCGATCCGCCCATTCGGGATAAACATCCTTCCTGTCGGAGAGGGTGGGGATGGCTCCTTCTCAATCCCGTTTCAGCGTGATCAGAGTTTACGGCCATGAAGCTCGGAGAGCGCGGATATCGCACGATGAGAATATGTACGAAAAACTCGTAAATGGTTAAAAGTTAGCGTATTTATTGTTTATTAACGGTTTGTTTGTTGTAGATTCTACGAAAGTTTCGTAGATTTGCTGCAGTTCAATATAAGCTTATGGAAAAACTGACCAAACAAGAGGAAGAAGTGATGCAGTTCATCTGGCAGACCGAAAGTTGCACGGTGAAAGACGTGCTCACGCTGATGCCTGAACCGCAGCCCCCATACACCACCGTCGCTTCGGTTTTCAACAATCTCAAGCGCAAGCATTACGTGAACCAGCAGCGAGAGGGCAACACTTATGTCTATACGCCTGCCATCCGCCAGAGCGACTACAAGCGGCGCATGATGGCGTGGTTCGTGCATGACTATTTCAGTGACTCCTATAAGGACATGGTCACTTTCTTCGCGCGGAACGAAGAGATCTCACCGGAAGACTTACAGGACATCATCAACGAAATTGAAAAACAGCCATGACCTATCTCCTCAAAGTCAATGTCATTCTCATGCTGCTCTACGGTTTCTATCGGCTGATGGTGGGGCGGGATACTTTCTTCGGCTGGCGCAGGTGGATGCTCTGGTCGATCTATATGGTCGCCTTGTTGCTGCCGATGATTCATATAGAGTCTTGGGTGACGTCTCATCAGGCTACTGTCAGTATGGCCAGCGCCTACGCCGAGACCGTAATGCCGGCCATGGTGGTCTATCCGGCTCCGGCAGAAGTGACTTTGGCCGATGTCATCCGATGGATATGGCTGTTGGGGATGGCGTTGCTGAGTCTCCGGTTTGTATGGCAAGTAGCTTCGATCTGGCGGTTGGCCTTGTCGACCCGTGTGCAGCGGATTGGTGGACAGGATGTCCATGTGTTGGCAAAGGGAAGCAGTCCGTTCTCCTTCTTCGGTTGGATCTTCTTCGATCCGTCGTCACTGACTGACGAACAGTTGCCGGAAGTGCTCTCCCATGAAGGCACCCATGTCAGGCAGCTGCACTCGGCGGATGTGCTGCTGAGCGAAGTGGTGGCCGTCATATGCTGGTTCAACCCTTTCGTGTGGCTGCTGAAGACTGAAGTGAGGATCAATTTGGAATATCTTGCCGATGAGCATGTGCTTGCTGAAGGCAACGCGCGCAAATCCTATCAGTATCACCTGCTCGGTCTGGCCTGTTCGAACATGAAAGGCGGACAGTTGGCAAATAACTTTAATGTATTACCTCTTAAAAAAAGAATTGCTATGATGAACAAACGTAGAACACGTGAAATAGGCAAGGGGAAGTATCTTCTCCTCATCCCATTGGCAGCCGTTTTGGCTGTAGTCAGTAACATCGAGACTGTGGCGAGGACGCTGCGGACCGAGGTGCCCGTCATCTCGCGGGTGGCCGAACGGGCCTCGGCAGCGCTCCAGACACCTGTTGTGGCATCGGCGCAAGACATTATGAAACCAATGGAAGCCATGAAGGAGACGGTTGTTGCTGTCGACACTGCGGTCCGGAAGAATGTCGCCGCTCCCGTACCTGTCAAGGAAGAAGATCAGGCTGATGTCGTATATAATGTTGTGGAAAAGATGCCGCAGTTTCCGGGTGGCACGGCTAAAATGATGGAATTTTTCAAATCGAACCTCAGTTATCCCGATGAGGCGCGGCAGAAAGGCATTGCCGGGCGTGTCATCGTCCAGTTTGTCGTTAACCAAAACGGAACTATATCTGATGCCAAAGTGGTCCGTTCCGTGGAGGAGACATTGGATGCGGAGGCACTGCGGGCCATCAATGCCATGCCCGCATGGGAGCCGGGACTCAAGAACGGCAAGGCTGTGAGGGTGAAATACAATGTCCCGGTAGCTTTCGGAATGAATAAGAGCAAGGTCGAAACGAAAATTTCGACGGCACAGGCAGGCAACATTCTGATCATTGTAGATGGAAAGGAAGTGAAGGATATCAATGAGGTAAAGCCTGAAGACATCAAGTCGATGAATATCCTCAAAGGGGAAGCCGCCACCAAAATCTATGGTGAAAAGGGCAAGAACGGCGTCATTCTGATCACTGTCAAATAAAACGCTCTTTCTAAAAGTATGATAAGAAAAATCCTATTCTTATCATTCCTGGTAGCCTGCCTCCATGTGCGAGCAGGCAACCGGGATTTGATCAGTCGGGGAGATTCATGCATGACGCAGTATGATCTCCATGGAGCGCTCACGCTCTACATGCAGGCATTCCGGGCAAAGGATACATACGCCGTGCGTAAACGGTTGGCCGAGTGCTACTACAGGCGTGCCGAATATCGGCGGATGCTCGCCATCATACGCCCCATTCCTGACGATTCCCTCAGCCATGAACTGATGCGGCAGCTCTTCTATGCAGAGAAACGGCTCTCGGAACCGCAGGCCCAGATCTACTGGGGCCGGCAGATCCTGCGCCGGCATCCGATGGATGCAGAAATCATCGCCGATCTGGCGCAGGCTTATACGATGAACGACCAGCCGCAGAACGCCATGATGCTCACGCTGAAATATATGCATGTGGACTCGACTAACATCATGGTGGAGCGGCAGTTTGCCGATGCGTGCTTCCTGCTTAAAAGCTATGTGCTCGCAAGAGATTCCTACCTGCATCTGCTGGCGCTTGGCGACTCAACGTTCAACTGCTTCTATTCGCTTGGAATGTGCTGCGAGCAGTTGAAGAAGCCGGAGGAAGCGCGGGCGGCGTTCAGCAAAGCCATAGCGCTCACTGACTCGACCAAGGCCGGTCCGCTCTATCATCAGGGAAGCGTATATGTGACGCTCGGCAGAGGTGCGGAGGCAATACGGTGCCTGCAGAAGGCCTTGCAGATACTCCAGCCCGACAGTTCGGTACTCTTTATCGTGCACCGTAATCTTGGAGATGGCTACCTCTTGCAGAACGACAGGGCACAAGCCATCCATGCATGGACTGATGCCGTCAGCTACAATCCATATTCGCTCACTACGTGGTTTTATCTCGGGGCCTCCTGTCACATGCAGTCCAACCGGCAGCAGGCGGCGCGCTGTCTGACACGATTCATTGATTTGGCATCGGCGGCAAAGGATCCTAATGCTGATCTGAAAGAGATGATCCGTAAGGCGAAGGTGATGTTGCAAAGCGGGCAGAAAAGGTCCCGCTGAAGCAAATGAATTTTGTGGATGACAGAAGAAGATGCAACATTAACCCATAATGGCATTTCTTTTACAGCAGATGGCGTAGGCAAGACAGATGAAGATGTATGGACAATATCTGAGGTATGTGTGCTGTCTGCGGTTCGCAACTGCTCTGTCTATGTAGATCCTCAATCTCGTACATTATATATATGGTGGCTTCGTCCCTTGTTGAATGGACCGATACAATGCCCAAATCTTTTTTTTATCGTTTGAATAATCCTCCTTCCGGCAGGCCCCAGCTTTTGAATCTGAAGTTCAGAAACCGCTAATGAAGGTTAAAAACGCAGAGTAACTAATTAAAATATTATAATAACTAAAAGGTTTAGTTGTTCTTTCTGGATTTATATCTAACTTTGTCGTAGAAAACGAAAGATCGTTGCATTCAATCATTGACTATCGGATGAAAAAACTAACTCAAAAAGAACGCGAGATCATGGATCATTACTGGAGCGCCGGACCTATGTTCGTGCGTGAACTTCGGGACCGCTATGAGGATCCGAAACCACACTTTAATACACTCTCGACGATGGTCCGGATCTTGGAGAAACATGGCTTTCTCAGCCACCGTCAGTATGGCAACACCTACCAGTATTATCCATTGGTGAGCGCGAAAGAATACGGTCGGTCGAGCTTGGCTGGTATCATCAAGAGCTGTTTCAATGATTCCTATCTCAGTGCGGTTTCCTCTTTTGTCAAGGAAGAGAAGATCTCCGTAGAGGAGCTGAAGAATCTGATCGCCCAAATAGACCGGGCGCAGGCAGGGAAAGAAGACAAATGACATGGAGATACTCGTCTATCAACTCAAAGTGGGGGCACTGATCGCCGCATTTTACATGTGCTATCGACTGCTTCTGTCACGTGAGACGTTGCACCGTCTTAACCGTGTGGTGCTTTTAGGGACGGCGGCCCTTTCCTTTATTCTTCCCCTCTGCGTTGTCACGCTGCATCGTACGGTGGCTGTACCGGTTTCCGTTGAGTCGCCTATGATCCGTATCAGCGATGGCGTGGCAGCAGCTTCGGCATCTATGTCTCTTTGGCAGACGGTCGCCGTGGTCGTCTTCTGGACTGGTGTTGCAGTCACCCTCGGTCACACATTGTTATCTTTATGGCATGTCGTCCGGATGGTCTCGACCGGGGAACAACATCCTCAGGCGGACGGAACCGTGATCGTTGTCACGGAGCGAGTGATGGCGCCATCAAGTTGGATGCGCTACATCCTGCTTTCTCGCGCCGACTATGAGCGGCTTGATGCGGCCGTACTGGCTCATGAGCGGGGACATGTGGCAGCCCGGCATTCGTGGGATGTGCTTTTTACAGCTGTCATGACAGCGATGCAATGGTTCAATCCGGCGGTGTGGGTGTTGCGTGCCGACCTGCGCGCCATTCACGAGTATGAAGCCGATAAGGCTGTGATCCGCAGCGGGATTGATGCGCGTGAATACCAATATCTGTTAATTAGAAAATCCATTGGCGATGGCGGGTACTCTGTCGTGAATGGTTTTAACCATAGTACCCTAAAAAATAGAATTACCATGATGTTACAATCAAAATCCCCCCGTGCGCATTCGTGGAAGGCACTTTTTGTCATTCCTGTCGCCGCATTGGCAGTTGTTGTCAATGCAAAAACCGTCACAGACTACCAATATACGCCTGAACGTCAGACTGACAAACCAGTTGCGGCATCCCGAAAGAAAGTTGGCGTGAAGGCTATGGCACCCGTAGGGCAGCAAGGTAAGACTGCTGTAGACCTTGCAAAAAATGACAAGTTGAACACAGCCGTATATTTTCTCAACGGCGTCAGGCAGAAGAATGACGAGCAGGTGAAGGCACTCAAACCGGACGACATCAAGTCCATGGATGTGTTCAAAAATGTCGGTGACCATAAAACCACGGTCTCTGTCATAACGAATGACTTCGATGAAAGCAAAGCACCGAAGGTAAAGGTGAGGGGAAAGGTGGTAGACGGAGACGGAAAGATCGTTGTCGGAGCCATTGTCAAGCAATCCGGAACACAGGTTGGTACCGTAACAGGCCTCGACGGCAGATTTGTCATGGAGGATCTGCCATTATCCGCTTCGCTCGAAGTCATGTATGTCGGTTTTGAGACCGCTCGTTTTGCAGCCCTTCAAGGATTGGACGACGTCACAGTGACAGTGAAGAAAGTGATGGATAAACCGGCCGTAGCAGCACCGGCCGACAAGGCCACTTATGAGGTCGATGGCGTTCAGAAGTCACGTGAGCAGGTTGACGCACAGCTAAAGCCTGACAAGATCGAGGCGATACAAATTGAAAAGAAGGCTGACGGCAATAAGGTGGTAAAGATAAAAACCAAGAAATGAGTCTGAATGCGAATCGGGGCATGAATCTGTATAGCAGTCATGCTCCGACTGCGTTATGACTTCACGTCGGCAGGCTGGTGCCTATTGCAGAGACGTGTTGACTCTCACTTCCGGTAAAAACATCCTACAGTAGAAAGCTTTGTCTGCCTTGATTCACACTTTCCAGTGTATGCCAGCCCGACAGAATCCTGCATAAGCGTTTCTCAAAACAAATGGTGTTGATTCGATGATGTGAGTCTTGCTGACATTTCATGAACTGAAACAGCCAGCCACAGATAACAATCCTGAAACACTTCTACGAAAGACAGCGCATTCATTTGAACAGTCAGGACAATATGGATCTAATGACTACAAACAAGAACGTGTGGGTATTGGCAACCATCTGAATAGAAACGCTTAATTCCTTTGGCCTGCCCCCCTGGCAGATGACCTATGGCTTCCCGTCGAGCACGCTGTCCAATTTCTTTAAGATGTCGAGGGGTGTCTCATTCAAATCAACCTTGCCCAAGCTGTCGATATAATTCACCATTTCCGGAAGGTTGCTGAATTCTTCGCGGAGCGTTCCCTTGCGCTTCTCGGTGAGTTTTCCGGAGGCTCGGTGAATGGCTTTGGCGTGGTCCATGTCCTTGGTCCGATAGTAGATGCGTTTGCCCAAGACCTCATCAAGGCCCATGTATCCGACCACATGACGCCCTTGAAAGACCTGTGCCAGCATCACAAGGTGGTCTGGAATCATAGGGTCCTCGTGACCATAGGCCATGTTGGTTCGCATCGGAACCCATTTCAGGCATGCGTCCGGCATGGTCTCGAACCATGTGTAGATGCTGTCTATGTCCCTGAAATTGTAACGCTGGTCCTTGGCAAAGAGTTTCGCGTCAAGCGGTTTGAGCCTGATCAGTGAGTCGTTGGTGTTGATTTGGCTCTTGTTGTACATCCCTCCGTGGTTGACAAAGTTCATCAAGTAGCCCTCAACAACGGAGTCTTTGTGGAGGAAGAGTTTGACATGTAACAGTCTGTCCTGCGGCTTCTTCTCTTTCTGCTGGCCTGAAATGGTGTAGGGAAACGCCGTCACCAGCATGGAGACGATGAGGATACGGCTTGCCCATAAAAATGCTTTTTTCATCGTATATGTTTCTTTGAAAACTGACCATTGACGGCCATTGCAAAAGTAACTGTTTTCTTTGAAATAGCCAGTCTTTTTTTTGATTATTTATGGAAAATTGTTTGTCAGCCCAACAAGACCACTACATTTAACATTTTCATCGTTTTCCTTCTGACATAAGCGTCTTTTTACTATCTTTGCATCTAATATATGGTGCCACGATGGCGGTCATCTGGCGTCAGCATACAGATCAATCACAATGGACAGAATCAACAGATATCAGGTGGTAGCCTCGATGGTGCGGAGCTTCTTTGAGGGTTATTTCTCGGGGTTGGCAGACGGACGGGCCGTGCAGGTGGACGTGCAGACGATCAAGGCCTTAGCGGCAGAGCAATATGGAGAAGTCGCAGGACCATTCTTCCACGTGATGTTTCCCCTGCTGATCGTACTCAATTATGAGAGCTACGATGGCGTGTCGGCAGACATGAAGCGCCGGCATTTCTCTGAGGAAACGCCGGTGAGGCTCCTCCTTCGTTATGCCTGCAAGAGCAAAAGCCTCTATGAGTCGATGATGGAAGAATATAAGCGGCAGATGACTTCCGTCCTGTCGGGACGTATCCAACGGCAGGAGGAGCATATAGCTACTCGTAAAGCAGGAACAGACCTGACGGACGTCGAAACCGCGTCGGCCATTCGGGCTGTTGTCAGGGCTTTGATGCACAGTTATGCCATAGGAGTCAAGGCAGCCGGGACGAACAAGAGCTCACTGCGCCAGGCTACGGTGTTGCGACTGATGGTCAGCGGAATGTCTACGCTGCTGCACGATCAGCCGCTCGATGTGTGGGCAGACGCAGAAACAATCGGCCTGGATGGGATTTACCGTCGTGTGTGTCGGGAAGCGGCTCATTATGAGACGTTGATCAATGAGATGAACCAAGCCTATGAGGATCTTGCCCGCTCAGAGGGCGTCACGTCTGCAGATGACAAAGAAGGATAAATAAGGGAACAGGATATGGAGGATGTGTCGAGAGGCTCAGGAGAACCATTTGCCCATCCGTATCATGAACTGAGGTGAATATGAACCATGCTTTTCAGACCATGATCCAGAGCGGATTCAGCTCTGCTGTCATTATCGCTCCACGCTTACCTGTTTCTCTTGTCCGTCTGCACTGATGAGGAAAAATGTGTAGCGGCGTCCTTCTGCGAAAGGAAAATTGACAAACTGCCGAAAATTATTGATCGGCTGATTGTCAATGCGGATAATGGTGTCGCCCTGGCGCATGCCGTTCAAATAAGCCTCACATTTGGGAAAAATGAGGCCCACGACGGGTTTGCCTTCACGCGGGATGAAGGCCACGCCAAACTGCCGGTTGGCTACGGTCACGCTGCTGCTGTCATTATGTGGCTGGAAGATGATCTGCCGCCGGAACGGATCGATGATCAGGTTGCCGTATCTCAGTATCCTGGCTCCAATGCGTGATGTCCCTTGGGTGGTGACCGCGCGCACGTCGTTGAACGACAAGTCGCCCCACTTGAGCCTGTCCAAGTGCAGAAAGGCTACTTCATCATGTTGCTCCGTGCCGTAGGAGCCTATGGCAAGGCTGCCTTTGGCAAAGCCTTCGACCTGTGCGTTCACTTGCTTGCTCTTGTAAGCATGTCGGTCGAAAC
>JALFRV010000194.1 GCA_022778905.1 Prevotella sp.
GTTCCGGGTTGGGCGTGCCCTTTTTTCGTTCCGAGAGAGGCAATGGTATGGGGATGCAGATTTTGCCTTTCCTAATAATAGCAGTATGGGAAGTCAGCTGCCGTGCAGGCCTGTTCATATAAATAAGGTGAAGGCAGGCGGCTGCAGATTTTTGCTTTCCTTATACTAAAGGTGCCATAATCTTACTGCTGCGTTGCCCTATCCATATTAATAAGGTATAGGAAAGCGGCATCGGGCGTATGCTGACCTGCATGCGAGGCAATGCGGGGCGGGCAGGAGGGCGGTGTTTTGCCGCATGCGGAGCGGTGCTGTGGATGCCGGAGCCTCATGTCGGCGGTTTAGGGCGGCGGACCTATCGGATCGTGGAATGCTTGATGTATTCGTTGAAGACGTTCTGATAGCCGTTGAAAACATTGATGTCAACGGTGCTCCTGATGCCCTCGACGCGCCCGTCAGGACTTAATTGCCAATAGACAAGTTTCACATCCGGCTTGTATTCCCCATAGCGGGCAATCCATACGGGGTAGCTTTTCTTGATGTCGGGGGCCTCGGACAGGTATCTGTTGACAAAGGTCTGGCTGATGTAGAGCACCGGGCGGACACCCGTATGTGCCCTGACGATGTTCAGCCAAGTGCGCACGTGGCTCCACATGACGGCCGTTCCGCCCATCTTGGCGATCTGGCTCGGAAACGGCTCGAGGTCGAGCACGGGCGGCAGATCACCCTTCTGGAAGTGCGTGTTGCGGATGAAGTGGCGGGCTTGTGCGGCTGCCGGCGAGGTCGTTGAGAAGAAGTGGTAGGCGCCGACGTGGATGCCGCGGCTCCGGGCCTGCCTGTAGTCGCCGGCATAGTAGCGGTTCCGGACCGTCGAACCTTCCGTCGACTTGATGTAGACGAACGAAACCGGATAGCTGACCGTGCCGCTGATGCGCTTCCGACTGAGCGTGCCGAGGTGCGTGATGCGCAGTCGGTCCCAGCGGATGGGATATTTCCGGCGGCCTACCTCGTGCTGGTGTTTGGAGATGTCGATACCATAGATACGCTCGGAGGTGTAGACCATCCGTTCGCCCCGATAGCGGTCGGCGTGCCATTCTCCGGCACGGAGCACGCTGAAAGGGGCGATGTCGAATCCGAAACCGTCGCGGCGGTCGTCCTGCCATTTTCCTTCGTAGTACCGGCCGTTGGCATAGCGGTAGAGCCCGTGGCCTTCGGCGATGCCGAGACGATTGGTCTGTCCCTCGTATACGCCTGCCGAGTCGTGCCGGACGGCATAGTAGAGCGTGTCGGCGGCGAACATGCCGCGGATGCTGCGGCCCTGTGCGTCGGTGACATAGCCCACTCCCTGCCGCTTCCCGGCTTTCCATTGTCCCCGGTAGCGGATGCTGTCGGCAGCGGTCAGGATGCCGTATCCGTCGTATCGGCCTGCCTTCAGTCTGCCTTTGTAGCACAGTTTGCCACGGACGATCGTCCCCTGTCCGTCGAGCGTATCGGTGATACAGTCGCGTCGGATGGGCAGTCGGCGGGTGACTCCTTGCCGTCTGACGGCCTGATAGCCCTCCTCTCCGTAGCGCGCTATGTAGATATGGTCGGGGATCGGCGTCTTCCAGGGGTAGATGCTGACAGCCTTTGCCCCTTCCGGCAGTTTCCTGTTGGCCGTGCGCAGGATCATGCGCTGGCCGCTGACCTTACTGATGGTGCAGGCGGAGGTGGTCACCGGGCCTGCGCCTGCCCGGTAGCGTACGGTGTAGGTCACTGTTTTCCCGATCCGGAGATGCTGCAGCGAGTCGGCCGCATGCAGTTTTCCGGCCGTGGCTCTCATCGCTTCGAGTTCGCGCTTGAGCTGTTGCGCCATCTTCGCGATCATGTCGTAGCCCTCGTCCTGCACGCCATGCACGCGCAGATAGTAGCGTGCTTCGGCCAGCTCCATCTTCTTCCCTCTGATCAGCGAGTCCGTTTCGCGGGCGCGTTTCCTGACCATTCGGCGGATCTGCCCATTCGTGAGCGTCGAGAGCGTGTCCTGTCCGTCGGGGACGGCGGTGATGAGCCGGCCTCCGCAAGAGGGTATCAAGGCCCAGCGGTTGACCCAGCAGGCTGCCGAATAGGCCGAATCCGTCGCGAGCGTGAGGAGCGTCCGGCTGCCTGACCGGAGCTCGTAGGTGCTGCTGCGCTTGACCACTGCCGCGGCCTTGGTCAGCGTGCGCTGAGAGGGCGGCCAGCATTCGAAGACGAGCCATGCCGTCACTGCCGCCTGCAGTAGGGCCGACAGCCACAGTCGGGGGTTATGTTTGGGAATCCGGGTTCGTGATTTCATTTATGCCTGCGAAGATAAACATAAATTCTGGAATATTCCTTCAAAAGGGCCAAAAAATTGGGGCAACTGTTAAGTTGCCCCACCAACACAAAAACTAAACTAGACTTAACTAGACGAATACAGGATTTTCACAAACCCTGACATTGTCATTTGCAAATATACAATATTATTTTTGATTCTTTGTAAGGATATCTTAATATTTTCAATTTATGCCATAATTTTATGGCCTCGCTGACGTCTTGAGCAGCAAATTGTCCAATATGACCATGGCGGCCATTGACTCCACGATGGGCACTGCTCTGGGCAGCACGCAGGCGTCGTGGCGTCCGTGGGCTACCATGGTGGTGGGATTGCCGTCGAGATCGACGGTCTCCTGCTTGGTCAGAATCGTTGCCACGGGCTTGAAAGCCACGCGGAAGTAGATGTCCTGTCCGTTGCTGATGCCGCCTTGGATGCCTCCGCTGTGGTTGGTTCTGGTGGATATGCGGCCATCATCGTTGATGAAGACATCGTTGACCTGGCTTCCGCGCTCCGTGGCAAAGTCGAATCCGTCGCCGTATTCAAATCCCTTGACCGCGTTGATGCTGAGCATGGCTGCGCCGAGCTGCGCATGGAGCTTGTCAAATTCAGGCTCCCCGAGCCCCACTGGACACCCCTTGACCACGCCGGTGATGACTCCGCCGATCGTATCGCCCCGGTCTTTCACCTTCTTGATCAGTTCCTCAATTTCCGAGGCCTTTGCTTCGTCCGGACAACGGACGATGTTCGTCTCCGTCTTCGACAGGTCGTAGCGGCGATAGTCCTTGTCCAAGGCGATGTCGCCCACCTGTGACACGTAGGCTTGGACGCTGATGCCGTGCTGCCGGAGGGCGAGCTTGGCCAACGCGCCGCCCACGCATCGGCTGATCGTAATGCGTGCCGAGGAGCGTCCCCCGCCACGGTAGTCCCTGATGCCGTACTTCTGCGTGTAGGTGAAGTCAGCATGCGAGGGGCGGTAGAGGTTGTTGATGCTCTTGTAATCCTTGGGCCTTTGGTCGGTGTTGAGGATCATGAAGCCGATCGGGGTGCCCGTCGACCTGCCTTCAAAGACACCGCTGAGCAGCCTCACTTCGTCCGGCTCGTTGCGGCTGGTGGTTATCTTGCTCTGTCCGGGGCGCCTTCTGTCCAACTCGCTCTGTATGAAATCCATGTCGAGGTCAATGCCTGCGGGAAATCCGTCGATGACTCCCCCGATGGCTTCACCGTGACTTTCGCCGAAAGTCGTCAGTGTAAAGACGTGTCCGAAAGTATTTCTCATAATCGCTGTTATTTAAACGTCTGACCTTTTCTCGTGGTTTCCCGCCGTCGTCAATGGCAGCCGCAGCCCCCGCCTTGGCACCCTCCGCCGCATCCGTCTCCACAGCTTCCGCATCCTCCACCGCATCCGTTGCCGCTCATCTGATTGATGAAGTCCTGGATTTCCTGGTTGTCTGCCTCGCGCGATTCGATGACATGGCCTTTGAAGCGGAGCGTCTTGCCGGCCAAAGGATGATTCAGGTCGACCCTGACATGCGTGTCCGAGATTTCGAGCACGCGTCCCATGAAGCGGTTTCCGTCCTCGTTCTGCAGAGGGACAACGGCATCCTGGAAGATGTGTTCGTGGTCGAACCGGCCGTCGACGTAGAACATCTCCTTGTCCAAGTCGAGCACTCGCTCGTCTTCATAGTCGCCGTAAGCCTGGTCGGGTGTGAGCGTGATGTCAAACGGATCGCCTGCTCCGAGCGCGACGACGGCATCCTCAAAGGCGTCCAACGTGACGCCCAAGCCGCTCAGGAAGCGGAAAGGCTGTTCCTCGGTGGCTTCCTCGACCATCTCGGGAAGATCGTTGTCGCTGATGTATAATTGGTAAGCTACTGCAATGCTTTTATTGTCTTGATTTTCCATTCTCTTGTTCCTTTATTGGTTTATTGCTGCAAAGATACAAAAATATGCCGAACGAGCATCCTCCGAAGCGAAAAGATTTATGCGCCGGAGCCATCCTGCCCGTTTTCCGGAGGATTGGAGCGGATGCAGCATATTTCTTATGAATTATTGCAATATGTGTTGATTTATGTCAACAAAAGTATCTGTTATCGCAAACAATGTTATGATTTAGTTGTTCGGTCCGCGTCTGCTGCTTATCTTTGCACTGTCAAATAACACAAGGATAATAAAATGATTGACGGGCCTGACGAAAGGTCCGCGTATTAGAAAAGAAAGGAAAAAAGATGAAAAAGATTGTATTGACATTGGTTGCATTGCTGAGCATGACCGCCGCAATGGCAGAAAACGAGAAAACGGAAGCCGTAAACTACATTCAGGCTTATGACATGAACATCAATATGAACAGCCTTGCACAGGCATTAGGATTGTCTTTTGATCAGCAGGATGTAGTGGAAGACATCAACCGGACCTTCAATGCAGAACTGAAGAATGCCGCAGTTGCATCCAACGCAGATGAGCGTAAGGCCCTGTTTGACAAGGCGGTCGCAAAGGATCTGAAGAGTCTTCGGACCGTGCTCAGCGATTATCAGTACCGCAGGTATGTCATGTTGCTGAACGTCACATTGTCCAATCGCGGCGTCAGATAAATAGATTTATTTGAGATAA
>JALFRV010000255.1 GCA_022778905.1 Prevotella sp.
CGGCGCGGAGGATGCTTTCGGAGCAGCCGGAGCCGTTTTCTGGAGCGGGCGGAGCAGGATTTTGGATCCGAAACCGTAATCGTCTGATTATCAGCGACATACCGTTCTGCCTGGGAAGGGCATTCATTCGGCCGGCGCAAAGCTATCATATGGGCCGCCGAGAGCTATCATATGGGCCGCCCAAAGCTATCATATCGACGGCCGAGAGCTATCATATGGGCGACGAAGAAAAATGCTTCGGAAAAAAGGGAATTTTCTTTTTGAAACACGATAAATGGATTATTGGAAAATAATTGACCAATTCTATTTGGACGACAGTGACCTTCGGCATATTTTAGTCACGCACAGTCAGTCTGTGATGCGTAAGGCATTGCAGATTTTTTCGTCTCATCCGGAACTCCGTTTGGATGTCGGTTTCCTTCGTGAAGCAGCCATGCTGCACGACATCGGGATCGTTAAATGCCATGCGCCGGGCATCCGTTGCCATGGCACGGAACCCTACATCCTTCACGGGCGCATAGGTGCGGAGATGCTGCGTGAGGCCGGTTTTCCAAGGCATGCACGGGTCTGCGAACGGCATACGGGCGCGGGGCTGTCGAAAGATGAAATAATCCGACAGAATCTCCCGTTGCCCCACGAGGACTTCCTGCCTGAGACGATCGAGGAGCAGGTGATCTGCTACGCCGACAAATTTTTCTCGAAGACGCACTTGGACTGTGAGAAGACGATCGGGGAGGCGGAGCGCAGTCTGGCCAAGTTTGGTTCGGAGGGGGTGGAGCGTTTCCGCCGGTGGGCAGCGGATTTTGAATAAATACGTTAAAAATCGGAAATCACGCCATCGTTCCCCATTAATTCAGTAACTTTGCACGGATCATGCGAAAGAAGTCACTCATAGCTCTGCTGTTGTTTGCCGTCCTGTTTGTGATGGCCGACAACAACATGCAATTCTGGAAGCGCAGAAAAACGGTCGCGCCGAAAGACAGCGTCGCTATGGGCGAAAAGCTGCTCACGGACCCGGCCATCAGCCAGGGACCGGACACGACGAAGATGGATTCGCTCCAGCTGGCTATCTACAAGCACAACAAAGTCATAGACGACTCGATCCGGCTTGACTCCCTCAATCGCAAGAAAAAGAACGGCATCGACGCCCCCGTGGTCTATTCGGCCCAGGATTCGCTGGTCTATGATGCCGCGACAAAGACCGCCCACCTCTTCGGGTCGGCCAAAGTGCAGTATGAGAACATGGATTTGGCCAGCGACAAGATCCACATGAGCCTCGACAGCAGCCTTATCCACGCCACCGGGTCCAAAGACTCCACGGCGGAGGGAGGCTTCAAGGGCAAGCCCGTCTTCAAGCTCGGCGAATCGGAATACCAGAGCGACACGATGTCCTTCAACTTCAAATCGAAGAAAGGCCTGATCAATAACGTCTATACGCAGCAGGAAGACGGATTCCTGACCAGCCAGCGATCCAAGCGCAACGACAAGGGAGACGTCTATTTGGAACATGGACGTTACACCACCTGTGACGAGCCCCATCCCGACTTCTATATTTCCCTCTCGCGGGCGAAGGTGCGCCCCGGCAAGGACGTCGTGTTCGGGCCGGCCTATCTCGTGGTAGCCGACGTGCCGCTTCCGCTGGCCGTTCCCTATGGCTTCTTCCCCTTCACGAAGAGCTTCTCGTCGGGTCTGATCATGCCGACCTATGGTGACGAGCAGGACAGAGGATTCTATCTGCGCGACGGCGGCTACTATTTTGCCATCAGCGACATGATGGATCTGAAGGTTCTGGGCGAGATCTATACCAAGGGTTCATGGGGTTTCTCGTTGGCAAGCAACTACCGCAAGCGTTACAGATACAACGGCAGCTTCCTCTTCAGTTTTCAGGACACGCGGACGGGGGATAAAGGGATGCCTGACTACAGCCGCCAGAAGAGTTTCAAGTTGCAGTGGAGCCACCGTCAGGATGCCAAGGCCAATCCGTTCAGTTCGCTCTCCGCGAGCGTCAACTTCGCCACGTCGAGCTACGAGAAGAACAATCTGAACAGCATGTACAATCCCCAGACGCTCACCCAAAGCACCCGCACCTCGTCGGTCAACTGGAGTACGGGATTCTCGAGCATCGGACTTACGCTCAGCTCAACGGCCAACCTGTCCCAGAACACGCGCACGCAGACCATCGACCTGACGCTCCCTGACCTCAACATTTCGCTCGCCCGCTTCTATCCCTTCCGTCGTGCGCACATGGCAGGAAAGGAACGTTGGTATGAGAAAATAGCCATGAGCTATACCGGCCAGCTGTCAAACTCGATCAGTACGACCGAAAGTCAGTTGCTCAAGTCAAACATCGTCAAGGACTGGAAGAACGGCATGCAGCATACGATCCCCGTCAGTGGGAGCTTCACGTTGTTCAACTACATCAACATCAATCCGGCTTTCAACTTCACCGACCGCATGTACACCCATAAGATAGAACGCTCATGGGATGAGGCTACGCAGACTGCGGTCAATGATACCACATACGGCTTCTACAACGTATACAACTGGAACATGAGCGTGAGCGCGTCCACGAAGCTCTATGGGTTCTGGATTCCGAGCCGCAAACTCTTCGGAGACAAGATTCAGGCCATCCGTCACGTAGTCACGCCGCAGGTCAGTTTCAGCTACGCACCTAACTTCGGGGCCAGCCAGTATGGCTACTACAAGACCTATCAGCGCACGGATGCGGACGGCAATGTGTCGCTCGTCGAGTATTCCCCCTATGAAGGAGCGCTCTATAGTGTGCCCGGAAAGGGAAAGACGGGAAGCATCACCATGGACATCTCGAACAATATCGAGATGAAAATCAAGTCGGATAAAGACACCACAGGATTCAAGAAGATCAGTATCATTGACGAGTTAGGTGCGTCAATGTCCTACAACATGGCAGCCGCTCAGAAAAAATGGAGCGACCTGAGCATGCGAATCCGCCTCAAATGGTGGAAGAATTATACCTTCAATATGAATGCCGTGTTCGCCACATACGCCTATGAGCTGGACGAAAACGGCAATCCTTACGTCGGCAACCACACGGAGTGGGGCTACGGAAGGTTTGGTCGGTTCCAGGGAATGTCGCAGAATCTCTCGTTCACATTG
>JALFRV010000261.1 GCA_022778905.1 Prevotella sp.
GTCGGCAAGCAACTGGAAGGTGCGGGTGGACCGGATGCGCATCAGGAATACCGGTTTCGTGCTTCACATGCCCGGCGATACACTGCAGGTGAGGGCCTGCATGGGTGAAGCTTTGGCTCAGGAGGCTGACCTCGAGTTGGGCAAGGGCCGCTATCGGATCAGGCATGTCGGCTGGAAGCAGGGGCAGGTCAATTACGATAACAATTTTGCAGCCCGTCTCCGGGACGGCGCCATCGACTTCAACCACCTCGCATTGACGGATCTCACGCTGCTTGCCGACTCCTTCAGCTATGCCGACTCGCGTCTCGACATCCGCATTCGTGAGGGACGGTTCAGCGAGAGAAGCGGCTTTCAGGTCACCCGGCTCGCCGGTGCGTTCGGCATGGACTCAGCGCGCATGTGGCTTCCCGATATGCAATTGGCCACCCCCGAGTCGTCACTCTCGGCCGAACTCGACATGGATCTCAACGCCTTTGCCGATCGGTCGCCCGGCAAGATGAAAGCTACGCTGCACGGATCTTTCGGTAAGCAGGACCTGATTCGGTTCTTCACGGACATGCCTGAGGGCTTCCGGCGCCAATGGCCCAACTATCCGCTGCGCGTGGATGGCGTGGTCAGGGGCAATATGGAAAAGGTCCGTTTCACCGGCGTGAATGTCGCACTCCCCACAGCTTTCCGCTTGTCGGCTGACGGATTTGCCGAACACCTCACCGATCCCAAACGGCTGAAGGCCGATGTCAACCTGAATGCGCGCACCTGTCAGCTCGGGTTCGTGACCGCCATGCTCAGTCCGGATATCCGCCGGCAGGTCCGCATCCCAAGTCCGATGGCCCTGCGCGGACGACTCAACATTGACGGAAGCCGATACGGTGCCAACTTTGTCGCCCAGGAAGGGAAGGGGAGCCTTCGCGGCCGGGCTGTGTTGGATGCCGGCCGGATGGCCTATGAGGCCGATTTGGCGGCTGACCGTCTGCAACTGCAGCATTTTCTGCCCGGTCAGGGGCTGCATGCTTTCTCCGGCAAAGTGGTCGCCAAGGGGGTGGGGACGGACCTGATGTCACCCCGGACAAGGCTTAACGCCACGGTCAACATCCATGAATTCCAATACGGCAACTATCAACTGGATCACATGAATGCCGTTGCCACGTTGCGCAATGGCCGTGCCTTTGCAGACATCACCAGCCATAACCGGCTCCTGCAGGGACAGATCAGTCTTGACGCATTGATGTCCCGGCGTCAACTCGACGCAACGATCGTCTGCGATCTTGCCAAGGCTGACCTCTACCATCTGCGTCTCCTGGACCAGCCGATGGTTGCTTCGCTGTGCGGACATGTCGATGTCAAGAGCAATCTGAAGGACTTCTACATGGTGCAAGGCAGGGTCAGCGACGTGACACTCACGGACAGTGTGCAGACCTACAGGCCTGAAGACATCGTGATGGATGTGTTCACGCGTCGGGATACGACACATGCGGTCATCGATTGTGGTGATTTCCGCCTGCGGATGAATGCCCGCGGGGGCTATGAGCGACTGCTCTCGGAAGGCTCCGCGCTGTGGAAGGAAGTGCGGAAACAGCAAAATGACAGATACATCGATCAGGTCCGGCTGCGCGAAAGGCTGCCTTTGGCCAAGATCTATCTCACAAGTGGAAAGGACAACTTCTTCTGCCGGCTGCTCAAGCGCTATGACTGTGAGTTGGCAAACATCTTCATGGACATGGACTCGTCGCCGCTGACCGGACTCAACGGGCGGCTGATGATCGACTCGCTTTCGGTTTCCGACGTCCTTCTGGATACGATCCGGCTGAACATCAGGTCTGATTCGACGCGGACAACCTGTCATGCCCAGATCCGCAACAACAGGCAGAACCCGCAGTATGTGTTCAATGCGCTCCTCGATGGCGGACTGAACGAGCGGGGTGCTTTCATGACTTCGGCGGTCTATGATGAGCAAAACAGGTTGGGCGTGCGCCTTGGTGTCTCCGGAGAAATGGAACCCGGGGGCATCCGCCTGCGCATGTTCGGCGGCGATCCGATACTTGGATACAAGCAGTTTTCCGTCAATGACAGCAACTATGTATTCCTCGGAGATGACCGGCGCATATCTGCCAACCTGAAACTGCTGGCCAAGGACGGGACGGGCGTGCAGGTCTATTCGGACGACGGGAATCATGACGCCCTGCAGGACATCACCGTTTCGCTCAACAAGTTTGACCTTCAGAAAGTGCTCTCCGTGATCCCCTACACCCCGGACCTTGCGGGTGTGATGGACGGAGACTTCCACTTGATCAAGACGACTGACGCCCTCTCGGTCTCATCAGACATGAGCATCAAGAACATGTATTACGAGAAGAGCCCTATGGGCAATATCGGCGTCGAGTTAGTGTATATGCCTAAGGATGACGGACAGCATTATGTCGACGGAATCCTGAAACAGAACGACCGTCAGGTTGCCACCTTGACGGGCACCTATCGATCAAAGGGCAGCGGCTATATAGATGCAGAGATCGGCATGGAACACCTCCCTCTGTCGATGCTCAATGGCTTTATCCCGGACCAGATCATCGGTTTTCGTGGTGTAGCTGAAGGCAGTCTGCAGATCAAAGGGCCCTTGTCGACACCCCAGGTCAATGGCGAGGCTTATTTGGATTCGGCTTATCTCGTGAGCATACCATACGGCGTGGAGATGCGCTTTGCCAACGACCCGGTCCGGATTGTAGGTAGCCACCTCCTGTTTGAGAACTTTGAGATGTTTGCCAATAACGACAGCCCGCTCAATGTGTCCGGTTTCTTCGATTTTTCAGACCTCAATCGGATGACGATGGATGTGAAGATGCAGGCGCGCAACTTTGAAATCATTGACGCAAAGGAGAATCCAAGGTCAGAGGCATATGGTCAGGCTTTCGTCGACTTCTTCGGTATGATGCGCGGACCGGTAAACAATCTGCAGATGAGAGGACGAGTCAACGTGCTTGGAAACACGGATATGGTATATGTGATGCGTGACTCCGAACTGGCGACAGACACCCAACTCAATGACCTCGTCAAGTTTACGGATTTCCGGGATACGACGTCTACCGTGATCAACCGGCCACCCCTGGCGGGCTTCGACATGTCTCTGAGCCTGAATATCGATGAGTCTGCACATATCCTGTGCATGCTCAATGCAGACCACACCAATTATATTGACCTCATGGGAGGTGGAGATCTCCGCATGAGTTACAACACGACGGACAATCTCCAGCTTGTCGGGCGCTATACACTCAACAATGGCGAGATGAAGTATTCATTGCCCGTGATCCCGCTGAAGACGTTTAACATTCAGGATGGAAGCTACATTGAGTTTCAGGGAGATCCTTTCGATCCGGTGCTGAACATCACGGCAACGGAGTCGGTGAAGTCATCTGTCAACGAAGGAACAGGCTCGGGCAGGTCCGTCGACTTCAATTGCGGGGTCAAACTGACGCAGACACTGAACAAGCCGGGGGTCGAGTTCATCATCGAGGCACCCAATGACATGTCCATTCAGGACGAACTCAACACGATGACAGTTGAAGGACGGGGCAAGGTGGCGGTGACTATGCTTGCGTCGGGGATGTATCTTGCCGACGGCAATACAAGTTCCTTCTCGATGAACAGCGCGCTCAGCTCGTTCCTGCAGACGGAAATCAACAATGTCACGGGTACCGCCCTACGGTCCATGGGATTGGATCTGGGCATGAGCGTAGACAACTCCGTCACCTCCACCGGCGGCATGCACACCGATTATAACTTCCGTTTCGCGAAGCGATTGTGGAACAACCGGCTGAGCGTAATCGTCGGCGGGAAAGTCTCGACGGGTGAGGAAATTGACGAAAGGGACAACAATGCGTTCTTCAACAACATGGAATTGGAGTACCGTATAGATCAGAAGTCGAGCAAATATCTTCGTCTGTTCTACAATAACAATACATACGACTGGTTGGAAGGCCGCATCGGCGAATACGGCGTGGGCTTTATGTGGCGCAGGAAGTTGCAGCGTTTCAGCGACATCTTCCGTTTCAGGAATGACCAGGATATGCTTCCGCCCATCCGATCAAATGCAAAAGACTCTGTGAAAAATGAGAATAAGTAAGCCTGTCTGCATCCTCTCCCTGTTCCTGCTGTCGTTTCTGTTCGTGGCAGTAGGCTGTTCCACCACCGGCGCATTGCCCGAGGGCGAACAGCTGTTCACGGGGCTGAAGAAAATAGAGTATGTCAATTACGAGAAAAACAGCCATGCCTTGGAAACACAGATGGAAATGGAGTCGGCCCTCGCTTCGGCACCTAACGGCGCCTTATTCGGCAGCAGCTATTACCGTACGCCGTTTCAGTTTCGCCTATGGATATGGAATGCGTTCTCCAAATCATCGAATCCCATCGCCCGATGGATGACTAAAGCGTTCGGTTCACGCCCCAGACTCATGAGCGAAGTGAATCCTGCGTTGCGGGCGCAGGTGGCAGAGTCGCAACTGAGAAAATACGGATACTTCAGCGGGAAGGTGCGTCACGAAGAGATAACGCTTGGCAATCGGAAAAAGGGAAAGATCTCCTATACCGTCGACATGGGGCCTCTCTGGACGCTTGACTCGATCAGTTATACCCGCTTTTCACCCGTTGCGGACAGCCTGATCCATGCCCACGTCAACGAACAGCTCATCCATCGGGGCGACCCGTTCAGTGTGCCCAAGCTCGAGGGCGAACGTCAGCGCATCGCGAAACTGTTCAGGACCAACGGCTATTATTACTTCCGGTCGAGCGATGCTTCCTATTTGGCCGACACGGTGCAGTCGAAAGGGAAAGTCGACTTGCGTCTCCAGCTGGCCGACAGCTTAGGTCCGCGCGTCATGCATAAATGGCATATCGGAAACATAGATGTCAACCTGCGCCATCAGTTCATGGATTCCTTGCCCAATGTCCGCAGCTTCCGCAGCATGAATGTACACTACACGGGCAAACGGACACCGCTCAGGGGAAGCGTACTCATGCGCGGAATGCGATTCAGAAGAGGCCAGTTGTATGACAACAGCTTAGAGCTGGAAGCGTCAAAGAATATCCATAACATGGGCTTATTCAGTTATTCCGCGATGCAGTTCACCCCTCGGGATTCGACGGCAGCGTGCGACACGTTGGACTTAACGCTGGACTTGGTGTTTGATAAGCCTTATGACTTTTATGTGGAGGCCAACGCCAAGGGTAAGACTTCTGGCAGGGTGGGGCCCGAGTTGGTGCTTGGACTGGCCAAACGCAATGCCTTCAGAGGAGGCGAGAAGTTGGACATCAACCTGCATGGATCGTATGAATGGCAGACAGGCCATCAGGCTGAAGGCAGTTCGTCGGGCATCAAGTCCTACGAGTATGGTGGTGACGTTGCCTTGGTCATACCCCGCATTCTGACTCCCCGCAGTCTTTTCCGAACATTCGGCAACAACGAACGCAGACCGGGAAGCGCCTCCGGCCGGCGCAGATACCGTTACTATACGACGCCGACCACCACGATCAAGGCTTCGTCCAATATCCTTAACCGGGCCGGATACTTCAAGCGCCACGTCGTGTCGGGTGAACTGACCTACGATTTCAGGACTTCCGCGCAGTCACATCATACCTTCAGGCCCTTGGCCTTGTCGTATGAGTTCATGAATGGACAGACGGATGACTTCAAAGAACTGCTGTCTTCCAATCCTTATCTGCAAGTTTCGATGCGCGATCAGTTTGTCCCCAAGATGAGCTACACGTACGAATATACAAGTCCCGTGACATATAAGAGTCCCATATCCTGGGCGACCACCTTCAGCGAAGCTGCGAACATCCTGTCCTTGGGCTATGCTGCGTTCGGGCAAAAGTGGAGTGATCGCGACAAGAAAATGTTCAAAAACCCCTATGCGCAGTTCGTGAAAGTGGAGTCCGACTTTGTGAAATCGTGGTGGCTCTCCGAACATTCGTCCATCGTGGGACATCTTAACGCCGGCATTATCTACAGCTATGGGAATGCCCTTCAGGCACCTTATTACGAGCAGTTCTATGTCGGAGGCGCCAACAGTGTGCGTGCGTTCAACGTACGGAGCATCGGTCCGGGCAAGTATTATCCCGGCAATTCGAAACTCTCCTATATCGAACAGGTCGGCGACATCAAGTTTCTGGCTAATCTGGAATATCGTTCCCGTCTGTCCGGAGATCTCTACGGGGCACTGTTCTTGGATGCCGGAAATGTCTGGTCCTTGCATGATGACGTCGGCAGACCGGGCAGCAAGTTCGACCTGAAGACTTTTTCCCAGCAGTTAGCCGTAGGCACCGGCGCGGGCTTACGTTATGACATGGGCCTTTTCGTGATCCGCCTCGATTGGGGAGTGGGACTGCATGTCCCCTACGAGACCGGCAAGCGGGGGTTCTATAACATATCCCGGTTCAAGGACGGGCAGAGCATTCACTTGGCCGTAGGATATCCATTTTAATTGAAAGATAATGACCAATTCTTTCTTCGTCTGGTCTTTTTTTGTTACTTTTGCATGTAGCATAACATTCATAAACATATAAAGAATCATGAAACCAACATTATTGCTTTTGGCTGCGGGCATGGGTAGCCGTTATGGAGGATTGAAACAGCTCGACGGGCTGGGGCCTGATGGTGAAACCATCATGGACTATTCGATCTATGATGCCATACAGGCCGGGTTCGGCAAGATCGTTTTTGTCATCCGGAAAGACTTCGAACAGGACTTCAAGGAAAAGATTCTCTCGAAATATGAGGGACATATTCCTGCCGAATTGGTATTCCAGGGCTTGGACTCTTTGCCCGAAGGGTTCACCGTTCCGGATGGTCGCGTCAAGCCATGGGGCACCAATCATGCCGTGATGATGGCCAAGGACGTGATTCATGAGCCTTTCTGCGTCATCAATTGTGATGACTTTTACAACCGCGATTGCTTCATGGCGATCGGCAAATTCCTTGCCGAACTGCCTGAAGGATCCACCAATCGTTACGCCATGGTCGGCTTCCGGCTGCAGAATACGTTGAGCGAGAACGGAACGGTGGCGCGTGGCATCTGTTCCAAAGATGCCCAGGACCTGCTGACCACCGTGGTGGAGCGTACCGAAATTGAGCGTCGCGACGGTGCCATCAAGTATAAGGACGAGCAGGGTGCGTGGGTTGCAGTGGATGATAATACGCCTGTTTCAATGAATGTGTGGGGTTTCACGCCCGATTACTTTGACTATAGCGAAAGCTATTTCAAGGCGTTTTTGAATGATCCGAAGAACATGAGCAATCTCAAGTCGGAGTTTTTCATCCCGCTGATGGTCAACAAACTCATCACCGAAGGCGCGGCGACGGTCAAAGTGCTTGATACTACAAGCAAGTGGTTTGGCGTGACTTACGCTGCCGACCGGCAGGGCGTGGTGGAGCGGATCAAGAGTCTGGTCGATTCGGGTGTCTATCCTAACAAGTTATTTTGATGCAATTAGATATTCTGAATGAAAAGGAAGCCGCTGCCATCCGAGAGTTGATAGCGGCTTCTTCTCATATTGTCCTGCTCGGTCACAAATCTCCCGACGGCGACGCATTGGGTGCCTGCTTAGGGTGGGCGGAGTTCCTTCGATCGGTGGGCAAATCCCCTGCGATCATCGTTCCCGATGCCTTTCCCGACTTCCTGCACTGGCTGCCGGGATCGGAACATATTATCCGTTACGACAAACAGAAAGAATCGGTCACGAAGCAGATTGAAGAAGCCGATCTGATCTTCTGTCTTGACTTCAACAGTGCGATCCGATTGGATGAGATGACACCGCTGCTGCTCGGCGCAAAAGCCCCGAAGGTGATGATTGACCATCATCTGCAGCCCGACCTCGCGTGCGCTGTCTCGGTCTCGCATCCTGAAGCTACGTCGACTTCCGAGCTTGTCTTCCGGATCATCTGGCAGCTGCAGGCGTTCGGGCAGATGACCCTCAACGGGGCTACAGCAATCTATTGCGGCATGATGACCGACACGGGCGGCTTCACGTTCAACAGCTCCAGTCCGGAGATATACTTCATCATCTGCCAGCTTTTGACCAAGGGCATCGACAAGGACAAGATTTATCGCAACGTGTTCAATAACTACAGTTCCTGGGCCATCCGTCTGCGGGGCTACATGATGTATCAGAAGCTGAACGTGCTTGATGACTTTCACGCGTCCTACTATGCGCTGACGCGGAAGGAGATGAAGAGTTTTCATTTTATAAAAGGTGATGCCGAGGGGCTTGTCAATGAGCCTTTGCGCATCAAGGGACTGAAGCTGTCGGTTGCGTTGCGTGAAGATGACCGGCGGGATCAATTGGTCTGGGTCAGCCTGCGCTCCGTCGACGACTTCCCCTGCAACCAGATGGCTGCCGAATACTTCAACGGCGGAGGGCACCTGAATGCCAGTGGCGGCAAGCTCGAATGCACTTTGGACGAGGCTGTGCAGATCACCAGACAGGCCATTGCTGCCTACAGTCATCTGCTGAAATCATAATAAAATGAAAATCTATCCGTGTATAGGGCGTCTTGTGGAATTATTTGCGTAATTTTGCGTCATCATCCATTAATCAGGGAAATATGAGGAAATTATCTTATATAGTATTTCTTTTCATCGGTTTGTTTGTCTTTATAGCCTGTAATGATCAGCAAACCTATGCCGATCTGCGTAAACAGGAGAATGCCATCATCAATCAGTATTTAGCCGACTCGAACGTTTCGGTGATCAATGAGACTCAGTTTGCGGACCAGGGATATACCACAGATGTGTCCAAGAACGAGTTTGTGCTCTTTGCGAGCAATGGCGTATACATGCAGATCATACGCAAGGGCTGCGGCGAACCGTTGAAGGACGGGGAGACGGCAACGGTACTTTGCCGTTTCAATGAGCGCAACATGAAGACAGACAGTCTCCAGCTGTCCAACAATGTCCTGTTCTATTCCAGCTACGTGGACAAGATGACCGTCAGAAATACCTCCGGTACGTTCACGGCATCTTTCATCAGTGGCTCCAGCGTGATGTTCCTGGCCTATGGGAGCACGTCCGTTCCAACCGGCTGGTTGGTACCGTTCACCTATATCAATTTAGGTCGCCCGGCCAAGGTGGGGGATGAGATTGCCAAGGTGCGGCTGATTGTTCCGGCGGCCAGAGGACAGGCCTATGCGTCACAGAGCGTATATCCATGTCTCTATGACATCACGTTTGAGCGAGGCCGCTAAACGCTCCGTATGCTGAAAATCAACTTTCATTAAAATCCAAACCTATGACCCTTATTAAATCAATATCTGGAATCAGGGGTACGATCGGTGGCCGTGCAGGCGACACTCTGAACCCTCTTGACATCGTGAAGTTCACTTCGGCCTACGCTACATTCATCTGCCGAAGCGGCAAGAGTGACAGCCGGACCATCGTTGTCGGCCGTGACGCCCGCATATCCGGTGAAATGGTGAAGGACGTGGTATGCGGTACGCTCTTGGGAATGGGCTATGACGTGATCAACATCGGCCTTGCCACGACCCCGACAACGGAGTTGGCGGTGCGCATGACACAGTCGGCAGGCGGCATTATCATCACTGCCAGCCACAACCCGCGTCACTGGAACGCGTTGAAGCTGCTCAACCAGGAGGGCGAATTCCTCACGGCTGAAGACGGCCAGGCCGTACTGGAGATTGCCGCGCAGGAAGATTTCGAATATGCAGATGTTGACCATTTGGGCCACTATCGTGAAGACCATACATTCGACCGGCGGCACATCGACAGTGTGCTTGCCTTGAATCTCGTCGACGCTGATGCCATCCGCAAGGCCCATTTCAAGGTTATCGTCGACTCGATCAATTCTGTCGGCGGCATTATCCTGCCCGGTCTCTTCGAGGCATTGGGCGTGGAGACCACGTTCCTGAATGCCGAAGCCAGCGGAGACTTCGCCCACAACCCCGAGCCTTTGGCCAAGAACCTTGGCGGCATCATGGGTGAGATGGCGCGAGGGGGCTATGACTTGGGCGTCGTAGTCGATCCCGACGTGGACCGTCTGGCCTTTATCTGCGAGGATGGTCAGATGTTCGGCGAGGAATACACGCTCGTCAGCGTGGCCGATTACGTGCTTGCCCATACGCCGGGCAATACGGTCAGCAATCTCAGTTCTACCCGCGCGCTGCGCGATATCACCGAGAGGCATGGCGGCACCTACACGGCTTCAGCCGTCGGAGAGGTCAACGTGACCACGAAGATGAAAGCTGTCAATGCCGTGATCGGAGGTGAAGGCAACGGCGGTGTGATCTATCCGGAGAGCCACTACGGGCGTGACGCCTTGGTGGGCATCGCGTTGTTCCTCTCGTCGTTGGCCCAGAAGGGCTGCAAGGTGAGCGAACTGCGCCGCACGTTCCCCGATTATTCCATTGCCAAAAACCGTATAGATCTCACGCCCTCGACCGATGTGGACGCCATATTGAATAAGGTAAAGGAGAAGTTTGGTGCCGAAAAGAATGTCCGCGTGACGGATATCGACGGCGTGAAACTTGATTTCCCGACCAAGTGGGTCCATCTGCGCAAGTCGAATACGGAGCCGATCATCCGCGTATACAGTGAGGCCGGTACGATGGAAGAGGCCGACGCTTTGGGCAAGATGATCATGCAGGTGGTCTATGACATGCAGTAATCAGGTGCCGGCATAGACTTTCACGGATTATAGAAACGCAAAAGGGATTTATGAGTGATGCTTTGAGGCATCGTCATAAATCCCTTTTTTTGTTCCTCCTGCGTTCCTCCGGCTTGACCGCGGGTGCCGTTTCAGCCGGCCGGGTGTGTGATACGGCCATGACGGAGACATTCTGCCGGCCGGCCGGATGGTGCCGCAGCTGCGCTTAGACTTCCAAGTCGAACACCTTCTTGATGATCGGCGCCATGTCGTAATAGCGATACTCGGCCAGCCGGCCGCCAAAGATCACGTTTGCTTCCGCGTCTCCTAACGCCCGGTATTGTTCGGCGAGCCGGTTGTTCGTCTCGTCGTTGACAGGATAGTAAGGCTCCTGTCCGGATTCCCATTCAGTGCTGTACTCCCTGCTGATCACCGTCTTGGGATTGGCATATACGGCCGGCCCGAAGCTCTCGAAGTGCTTATGCTCGATGATGCGGGTATAGGGCACGTCGGCGTCCGTATAGTTGATGACCGCGTTGCCTTGATAGTTGGGGGTGTCTTTCACTTCTGTCTCAAAGCGCACCGTGCGATAGTTGAGCGCTCCGAGCGACTCGTTGAAGTAGCGGTCGATGGGGCCTGTGTAGACGATCCTGCCGGCGCGGACCTGCCGAAGCGATCCGGGGAAAGTGAGCAGGAAGCGCCCTTGGGCGTCCGTCGTGCGTGTCAGGTCGAAGAAGTCGACCTCCGTCATGGTTTCTACACCGTCGAGCAGCCCGTCGATGAGCTTGTTGTAGCCGCCGATGGGGATGCCTTGGAAGTCGTCATTGAAGTAGTTGTTGTCATAGACAAGCCTGACGGGCAGCCGCTTGATGATGAAAGCCGGCAGGTCGGTGCATTTCCGTCCCCACTGCTTTTCGGTGTATCCTTTGATCAGTCGTTCGTAGATAGTCTTTCCGATCAGCAGCTGCGCCTGTTCCTCAAGGTTTCGCGGCTCCGTGGCCCCTGCTGCTTCGAGCTTTGCGCGCATCTCCTGCCGTTCCTCGTCGAGCACGCGCTGGGCTTCGTCCGGTGTATGAACGCCGAAGATGGCGTTGAAGGTATTCATGTTGAAAGGCAGGTTATAGTAGTGCCCCTGCCAGTTGGCGACGGGCGAATTTGTATAACGGTTGAACGGCACGATGGCGTTGACGAAGTCCCATATCTTGCGGCTCGAGGTGTGGAAGATATGTGCACCGTACTGGTGCACATGGATGCGTTCGATGGTCTCGCAGTAAAGGTTGCCGCCGAGTTGCGGCCGTCTGTCGATCACGAGACAGCGCTTGCCGGCCTGACGGGCCCGCCAGGCGAATGTGGCCCCGAAGAGTCCGGCGCCTACAATCAGATAATCATATTGGTGTTCCATAGGTTCTGTTGATTCGTCATTCACAACGCACGATTCATCGTGCATCATCTGCAATTTCTGTTCCTCATTCCTTTCAGGCACGGAGTGACGGTACAAAGATAAGCATTTATATTTAAGTTTGCAACGAATCAATTCTCTTTTTTGAGCGATTGATAATCAATGCGTTACGAAAGCTATGCTTTGGGCCGTCAAAAGGATAGCTCTTGGCGCCCCGGAGCATAGCTCTTGGCAGCCCGGAGGATAGCTCTTGCCGGAGGGGAAGATAGCTCTCTCTCCGGCAGGGTCATGTGAAGAGCGCGGTGCCGATGACTTGCGCGATTTTCACGAGCAAGGCCAGCATGAGCAGGATGGCTATGAAGGAGGTGACGAGGACGGCTGCCGCCTGAGCCGCTTTGCGGTTGACCTCCTTGATGAGCACTTCATCGTCGTTGATGAAACCGTCGATCAGCACCATGTTACGGCTGTTTGCCCGGTGGAAGAAGTCAATGACGTTGCCGACATAGAAGGGGATCAGCCCCAAGAGTATGTCGCGCAGCACATTGTTCAGGATGGCTAAGGTGAGGGGAATGGAATGGAGTCGGAAAAGGCTGAAATAGACATGGACGAGCGAGAACAGCGCTGCGGCGGCATCGCCGATGCCGCCGGGAATCAATCCGGCTATGGCGTCTAAGTAGTATCTGTCCAGCCAGACGGTCACGCGTTGCATAAACTGATATACGCCTGATGTCTTCAACCGGCTTTTGCGGGTGGTATTGCTCATGGGATGAGGGCTTTCTGAGGGTTCATGATGAGGGATTCTGGTCTTCGACGGCTTTGATATTGCGCATGAGGCCGCTGTATTTGACCCGCTTGACCGCACTGCCTTTGAAGAGCCGTCGATAGTCTTCTTCGGTCAGCTGCTGCCATTTCTCCTTCGTCATCTGCAGGAGTTCGTCGCTCGGTTGCAGCTCGGGCGTGTCGTTGGGCTGTGCGAAGCGGTTCCAGGGGCATACGTCCTGACAGCGGTCACAGCCGTAGATCATGTTGCCCATGGCTTGGACGGCGGCAGGGGAGAGCTGCCCGCGGTTCTCGATGGTCTGAAAGGAGAGGCAGCGGTTGGCATCCAGCGTGTCGCCATTGGTCAGTGCCTGCGTAGGGCAGGCATCCATGCAGCGGTGGCAGTTGCCGCACCGGCTCTTCATGGGCCGGTCATATTCGAGTTCGACGTCAAGGAACAATTCGCCTAAGAAGAACATGCTTCCGGCATGCGGAATGATGAGCTGGCGGTTGCGCCCGATCCATCCGAGACCTGCCTGAACGGCCCAGTAGCGCTCCAGAACGGGCGCGCTGTCACAGAAGACGCGGTAGTTGGTCAGTCCGGCCCGGTCAGCTGTCTGGCGGAGCTTCGCCTTCACCACGTCGTGGTAGTCTTTTCCGTAGGCGTAGGATGCGATCTGATATTCGTCGGGAGCCATCTGGCGTTGAGGCGCGTAGTTGAGAGCGACACAGACGATCGAACGCAGTCCGTCCATCAGCAGCCGTGGGTCGAGGCGCTTGTCCGTGTAGTTGCTCATGTAGTCCATGGTGGCATGACGGCCCGCCTGCAGCCACTGGCGCAACTGGCCGGCCGTGGCAGGGTCCACAGCATCAGCCTTTGCGATGCCGCAAGCAAAAAAACCGAGGGCTGAAGCCTCGGTTTTTATCTTTGCACTCAAGGTGTTCTCAATCGAAAATCTTGAACTCATACCCCTGATCCCTTAACCACTTCAGGCACTTAGGCAACGCCTCGCGCAGCTTGTCGATGCTCTTCAGCGAGTCGTGGAACGTGATGATCGACCCGTTGCGGGCATACCGCCTCACGTTGTTGAACACGTCATCCGCCGTCATCCATTTCGAATAGTCGCGCGTCACCAAGTCCCACATGATAATCTTGTAATAGCGGTTGATCCACCAGTAGACCGTTCTGCGCATCAGTCCGTGGGGCGGACGGAACAGGTGGGCATGGATGAGCTCGTTGGCCTTATGCGTGTTGGCGGCGTAAGTGATGGCCATGTGCTTGTAGGAACCTAAGTGGTTGAACGTGTGGTTGCCCACTTGGTGCCCTTCGGCCACGATCTGATTGTAGAGATCGTGGTATCTCAGCACGTTCTCTCCGACCATGAAGAAAGTCGCCTTCGCATTGTATTCGGCCAGCGTCTTGAGGATGAACGGTGTCGACTCGGGGATCGGACCGTCGTCAAACGTCAGATAGACCGAATGGTCATGCTTGTCCATTCTCCAGATGGCGTGTGGATACAACCACCGCATCCATTTTGCCGGCTGCTCAATAAACATGCAGTTACTCTTGTTCGGTTTGTGATGGGAACAGGCCGCCCTTGGCCCTGTAGTGATCGTAGAAGCTGTTGAGCCACTTCGTCTGCTTGCCGGCTAACTGCGGATCCACCGTCTCGGTGATGTCGATGGACTGCCGCATGATGTACAACTGTCCCATGCACTCGGTGTTGTATTGCGGGAAGTGGTTGCTATCCAAGGCAAGATACCAGGTCATATACTGGCTGGCGTTCTTCCAGACCTTGCCGATCTGATCCAAGGCTTCCGCCTTCATGCCCAACAGGGCATAGGCCTTGGCTATATCGAGACTGCCGCTGTTATAGTTGGCCGGTACGTTATATTCGGGGATAACGGTCTTCGCCTTCTGCAAGACCTTGATGGCCTTGTCCCGCTTGTGCTCTTCTATCAGCTTGAGAGCCAGCTGGGCGAAGAGGCGGCGGTGTGTGTAGCACATCCGGATGACAGTCTCATCCAAATAGAGACCTTTCTTCTCGAGCCCGCCGAACTTGTATCTGTACATGAGGTTCCGATAGGTCTTCTCCGTGTCGAAGTTGCTTGCGCCGGGCTTGTTGGTCGTGAATGGCGTGATCCGGTTGGCCAGACCCTCCTGCACGAAGTTGTCTCCGAGGTTCATATAGTTCTCCTGTCCGACGGTAAGCGCTACGTAGATCGGGCGCGTCCAGTTGCTGTTGGCGATCATTTCGAGCATCATCATGTCGCCCTTATACAGTGCATTCTTGCCGCTGAGCGAGATGATCATCTTGTCGGGGATCGTGTCCGAGGCCATCATCATGCCGCTCTTGCGGACCGCATCCTTGTCTATGGTCACGTAGACGGTGTCGGTCGGGATGAAGTGCATATCCGGATCCTTGGACCGGACCCAGTATTTCATGATGTTCTTCAACTCGAACGGCTCGTCCCCGAACTGAGCCTTGGCGGCTTTCGGATTCTGCTTGTAGAAGTCGAGGATCTGCTTTTTGACGGTCGGATTAACTTCCACGTACTCATTCGTACCCGAGCAGTAGTCTAAGCGCGGCCACTTGATCGGGAGTGAAGGTGATTTATAGGCCGGCCGTTTCATCTGATCAATGTACCAATCTGTCTGCAGATAGCTCAGGTTACATACACGGGCGTCGGTCCGGACGCCTTCTACGTCCTGGTTGTACCATAGCGGGAAGGTGTCGTTGTCGCCGTTCGTGAAGATGACAGGATTGCCCTTGTCCTGCAGGGTCATCAGGTAGTTCTGGCCGAAGTCACGACACGTGTAGCGTCCGCTGCGGTCATGGTCGTCCCATGTCTGTGATGCCATCTGCACGGGTACCAGCAGACAGAGTAGGGAAACGGTCGCCGTGACGATGACATTGTCCATGTTCAACCGCTTCTTCAGCTTGTCGATGATCGCCGCCACGCCCATTCCGCACCAGATGGCGAAGGCATAGAACGATCCCGCATAGGCATAGTCGCGCTCACGCGGCTGCATGGGCGTCTGGTTAAGATAGATGACAATGGCCAGTCCGGTCATGAAGAAGAGGAAGAAGACCACCCAGAACTGACGGATGCCGCGGCGTCCGCGGAAGGCTTGCCAGAACATTCCGAACAGGCCGAGCAGCAATGGGAGACAATAGAAGACGTTGTGTCCCTTATTCTCCTTCAAGTCGTCGGGCAGCTTGCTCTGGTCTCCGAGGCGGGCATTATCCAAGAAGCTGATGCCCGTAATCCAGTTTCCTTTTTCCAATTCG
>JALFRV010000292.1 GCA_022778905.1 Prevotella sp.
CGCCCGAAAACCGGGCTGCGGCATCGTGCCGAGGTCTACGGTCGCCTTTCCATCATGGAATGTCGCCTGCTGATAGCCTTCCGGGAGGAACATCTCGTCACCGCATCGATAGAACAGGGTGCCTTCGAAAGGCCGGCCGCCGGCATACACCTCGACGGTCACGGTCGGATGCTCGCCCTGATGGTAGGTCCGGTCGGCGTGATCGGTCGTCACCATCCAGTCCACATAACTGCGGGAGGGCTTGGTGATCTGCCCTGCCGCCGTTCCAGACACCCACAGCGCGAGCACGACACAAAGCCCGCGGATCATCGAAAGACACTTGCCGCTCATCGCCGGATCATGAAGGGTACGCCGTTCTCGTTCGGTCCCTTGACATCCTGAAGGTCATCATTCTTGACGTCATCCAGGATCACGCCGGGCCGGAAGTCAGGACGCAGGGTCTCGAAATGGACATTGCGGACATAGAGACCATCCACATGGCGGGCAAACAGACCGTAAGCAGGCGTCGGACCGGCCCATCTCGGCTCCGGATAGTGGGTGCTTTGCTCGCGGTAAGGCTTGTCCTTCAGGTCGGGGGAGCCGCCTCCGCGATAGCGTACGAAGATGTCCGACAGGCGGATATTGCGCAAGGGAACGCCGGGCATGCCCGTCACGATGATGCCGGCCAGCGAGTCCACGTCGTTCGCAATGATGTTGCTGATCATGATGTCGCCGCCAAAGGAAGGCTCGGTCACCTCCTTCGGACCGCGGTTACGGCAGCCTGTCGTGATGTAAATGGGATAATGATGCACGTGATTCATCGTGATATTCGTGACAACAATGTTCTCCATGCGTCCCTGATCAACCTCCTCGAAGGCCAATCCCGAACTCCACATCAGCGTACAGTTTGAGATGGCGATATTCTTATAGCCTCCATTGCTCTCCGTACCTAACTTGATGCGCCCGCAAACCCAGTTTACCTTCTCCGGAACGTATGTCCCATCAAGCAGCGTACCAAGCTTGAAACCGGTCACATTGCAGTTTGTGATGGCCACATGTTCGCAAGCCACGGGTTTCTTCAACGCGTAGCTGGCCTTGAGCACGATGCCGTCGTCATGCGGAGTGTTGACTTTCGAATTGGACACAGTGACATACTTGCAGCAGTCAATGTCGATTCCGTCACGGTTGGTATCGATGAGCACATTGTCGATTGTGACAAGATCGCACCCGGTCACGATGATGGCGAAATGGCCGCCGCGATAGATCGTGATGTCCCGGATGGTCACATCGCGGCAGCGTTTCAGCGCGATGGCTTTGTCACCCGTTCCGATACTTCCGCCCTGCACGTTGCCGGCTTTCTCGGTGTCCATGCGTGTAAGCCCCTCTCCGTCGATCATTCCCTGTCCCGTGATGGAAATGTTCTGCTGCCCTTCAGCCCATATCAGGGAGTTGTGGAAGTAGGTATGCCCGCCGTCCTGATATTCAGGGCCGCCGAATACCTCGCTGGGATCATAGGCGGATTTGTCCGAGGTCGCCAGAATACGGGCACCGGCCTCTATATGGAGCTCGATGTTGCTCTTCAGATGGATCGATCCACAGAGATACGTACCTGCCGGGACGACCACCCGGCCGCCTCCTGCCTTGGACGCGGCATCAATCGCTGCGTCGATCGAACGGTGATCCAGCGTGGTGCCATTGCCTTTTGCGCCATAGGCACGGACATCATAATCCTTGGCTGAAACGGCCGATGAGAGTGCCAGAAGGCATAATGTGATGATAGTAGATTTCATGTTTTATTTCAGTTGCTGTAACAAATCAATTTCAACAATGCGCAGTTCGGTCTTGCCGGTTGCCTTGAACCGGTCTAACTCTCCTGCCTGTCCGCCCGCCAGCTCCTTGCCTTCATCAAACCGGGTACTGTTCCGTGAGGGTCCCAGCATCTTGATCGTAAGCTCGTTGCTCTTCACCGCCTTGGGAATGGAGATATGCACATATCCGAGCGTAGCATAGGTCAGTCCTTCCCACACTTTCTTCCCGCCTTCGTAAATGGCCAATGGATAGACCTTGTTGCGCCATCCTGTCAGCTTGATCGCAATCTCGTCGACCTTGGCCTTCTCCTTCAGGCGATAGGTGATCCAGGCATTCGCCTGCTCACCGTCACTCTTCCACTCACTCAGTTCGTTGTCATCATAGCTCTGACGGGGATCAGGCTGTCCCTTGGCAGTCACCGCACTGGCTATCTCAACCTGGCGTTTGCAGTCTCTGTAGGAGGGGGTCAGCGGCGTCGCTCCACGACTGAGATTGGGCATCAGCGTCATCGCCGGACTGTGATCGCCAAGCCCGCATTCGTTGATGACAGCCTTTGTGCGGAGTGTCAGCTTCACTGGCTTAAGCCCGTCGGCCGCGGCCATGATCTCGATATCGCCAGCATTGACCGTGCTGCGCACCAAGGCGCGATTGACGCCGCATTCGACAGGCAGGACCTGTGACAGGATATAATTGTCAAACGTGGACTCACTGGCCGGACCGTCAAGCAGTCCTGCACGGCCCGTACCACCCTTCCCGGGGTTCTGGTCGAAGTGACGCAGCTTGCGCGGAGTAGCGATACCGCCGCGCCATTCGCCTTCTCCCCAGAGATTGAAGTGAACGTTCCGATTATCCAGAGGACATCTCCGGCCGAGCTTGTCCACCACTTCAAACTGAATGATGGCCATATCCGCGCCGTCCGCCTTGAACCCTTCGGGGTTCTCGATGGCCGTAACCTTCAGGTGATCGGGATCTCCGGCCGTCTCAACGGCATGCCGACTGACTTCCTGACCATTCCTATAGCTGACGGCCTCGAGCTTTCCGGCTTCCCAGTTGATTCCTTCAAAGTTGTAAAGGTAACGCCATTGCTGCTTCCCGTGGCCTAAAGGCTTGCCGTTGAGGAACAGTTCGACGTCGTCACCCGATGAAACCACGCTGACCGTTTTCTGTGTCCCGGGGGCGTAGTTCCAGTGTCCGATGATATACGTGCGGTCCTTTTCAGGCGTCACCCATCCATCCCACATGACCTGATGCACGTAGAAGGCATCCTTGGGGATGCGCAAAGCGTCGGTCACGCCGCTGGTGCGGTAATTGGATTCCCCCCGATAGTGGGTGTTGGTATCGGAGAATACGATCTTCACACCGCCCGAATTGACGCGCCGCCCCGTACCCGGCCGGTCGACAAAGTATTCATACCAGCGCTCAACCATGCCGCGCGCGAACACGTCCATGTTGTGATTGTAAGCCGGAGCGGGTGCTCCGCGATAGAGCGGACCGGCTCCTTCCTTGTGATAGGGATAGCTCTGCTCGTCCCAGTATTTGCGTAAGCCCTCGTCGCGGTTATATTCCATCTGCCACAGAGGATGCTTTCCACTCTTGTTGACATAGAGCATCTCGCCGCCATATTCAGCCTCATCGATGTCCAACATCTCACGTGAGCCGATCGCACGGCCGCCATTCGGATCATACTGATCACGGATGCGCTTGAGATCGAGCATGTGTTCGCGCGAGATACTTTCATTGCCTCCCTCATAGAAAAGGATGCTGGGGTTGTTGCGGTTGTAGATGATGGCATCGCGCATCAGCTCACATCGCTGCTCCCATTGGCGGCCCTTGCAGTCTTTCTCGGCATCTCCGGCCGGCATGGCTTGTATCAGCCCGACCCGGTCGCAACTCTCGATATCCTGCTTCCAGGGTGTTACGTGCATCCAACGCACGACGTTTCCGCCCGACTCTACCTGCAGACGGTTGCTATAGTCGCTCATCCAGGCAGGCACGCTCATGCCTGCACCCGGCCACTCATTGGACGTGCGCTGGGCATAGCCGTGCACCATGAGCACCCGATCATTGAGCCATATCTTGCCCTCGGCAAATCTCGTCTTGCGGAATCCGGTACGTGTGACAGCTTCGTCGATGACCGATCCGTCCTCCGCTTGCAGGATGGTCTTCACCCAATAGAGATATCCGTAGCCCCAACTCCAGAAATGAGCGTCTTCCAAAAGGCCAGACGCACACGCGACTGTGGTCTCCCCGGGCTGCAACACCTTTCGTTCACCTCCGAAACGGGCAACCTCTTTACCGTCGAGATCAATGATCCGTGTCAGATAAGTGAATGCTCTCGGCCGCACGTCCGCATTGTGTATCTGGGACTCGGCATTCACCTTCACTTTCCGTCCGGCAATATCGTAATCGCTGCCGTATATGTATACGCCCGTCGTTTGCAGACTGCTGTAGAGCGGTAAGGTCTGATACAGCAGGCCGGTTTCATAGAGCCACACGTTCTTGGGGATACCTCCGTAGTTGGCATTGAAATTCTTATTGTTCCACTGGAATTGGGTTCCGGTTGCTCGCTCCTGATAGCTCCAGCTGTTATCCACACGCACAGCCATCACGTTGTCACCCTCCTTGACATAAGGCGTCAGGTCAAAACCGCATGCCATCACACCATTTTCCGAGATCCCGAGATGATGCCCGTTGAGATAGAAGTCGGCTCCGAACCGGACTCCTTCAAACTCTATGAAGAACTTACGCTCCTTCACTTCATTCAACTTGAAGTGTTTTCGATACCACATAATGGTGTCACTCAACCGGTTGATGGGCACTTTGAACGCCTCATCCTCATTGAATGCCCGCGGCAGTGTCAGTCTCTGCCATCGCGAATCGTCATGTCCGACCTGATCGGCACCTTGATGGTCACCGACCAAAAGCAGCCAGTCGCTGTTGAAATTATATTTGGACCGTTGGATAGCACTTGCGTTTGCTACAGATAGAAACAAACTCAGCAAAAGGAAGAGTCTAAGTGATTTCATGTTTTAAGAATTAGTTTGTAATTGCAAAGATACGCTTCTTTTTGATAAAAACAATGCTACGGCTCTTCCTAAATGTGTTAAAAAGTGAAAAGAACCATCATTCCGGGAATCCTGCATGGCGACTGTCGCTCATAAAAACTGCTCCTTCTCACGATGAAAAGGAGCAGTCTCTATGACACAGAAGGCACCTGCCTCAAGACTTCGGTTTGCGTCCGATCGCTTCAAAAATAAACTTTGCCATCTGCGCAGCACCCTTCTCGGTCGGATGAATGCCGTCTCCCTGCATCAGACTCCCATAAGGACGGAAGAGCGTATGCAGGTCTATGACCTCACACTTGTTCTTTTTCGCCACCTTATATATAATGGGATTGATTTCGTGGGCGATCACGGAGTCGTTGATCGTCCATGATGGTTTGAAGGCCGGAATAGGCGTTGCGATGAAGATCTTCGGCTTTGCGGGAAGTGCTTTCAGCGAGTCCACCATCTGCTGAAGGTCCTGCTGAAAATCCTTGCCGTACTTCCAGTTAAGATCTTTGCTGTCATTGGTGCCGAGCTTAATCACCGCCACGTCGGGATTGAAGGCAAGTGCATCCCTCCAAGCCAATTCCTGCATATAGGGATGATCACCCTTATTGAGCATGGTGCGGGCGCCGACGCCGAAGTTCTTCACATCATATCCCGATCCCAAAAGCTGCTGCAGCTTGGCCGGATAGCCAAAATGTTCCGCCACGTCAATGCCCGAACCGTCGGTGATGCTGTTACCGATGCAGGCCACGCGAACGGCTCCCGGGCGCGGTGAAGGCAGCAGCTGAAGCCAGGTGGTGAGGTCATTGATCATCTGATCGTGATACTTAAACGACGGTCTATATCCAAAGCCGTGCCCGCCCGTGGGATAAACGTACAAGGCGGCATCATTCCCTTTATTGCGCATGGCGACATAGTAGGCAACGCCATTGGTTACCGGGGGAACGGCACGGTCGTCGTTGGCAGTGAGGATAATGCACGGGGGCGTGAGATGGCGGCGCACTTGCTTCTCGTTGGAGAAAGCATTGACCACTTCGGGATTGGCGCTCTCCCCTCCCAAGAAATTGCGGACCGAACCCTGATGTGACACCCGTTCGTCCATCGAAATGACGGGATAGAACAGGATGGAGAAGTTTGGACGGCACGCATACCCGGCATGCGTCGAAACCGTAGAAGCCAGATGGCCGCCGGCCGAGAAGCCCATGATGCCGACATCGTAGGGATTCACCTGCCAGGCGTCAGCGCTGTCCCGGACCGTCTTGATGGCCCGGAAGGCATCTGACATAGGGATTGTCCGGTCGCCTTTGGGCATCCGGTATTTCAAGACGAAATAGGCAATGCCCATGCGATTGAAATATCCGGCCCAGTCAGTGCCCTCATGCTCCATCGCCAGACGGGAATAACCGCCTCCGGGGCAGCAGATCACGGCTTTTCCGGATGGTCTGTCCGGCAGGAAGCAGGTCAGCGTGGACTCTCCATCAGCAGAGTTCGGCAAGACAAAATGCCTCTGGGTCTGCGCACAGAGCACCGAGGCGAATGAAAAAAACACTGCGAACGATAAAAATCTTTTCATCATATCTCTCATTTAGAACAATTGAACTCAATTCCCATCAGGCTTCGTAAAGTCGTTGATCACAGACGGATACCACTTGAACAGGTTGAAATCGTCGGGCCGGGAAGGTGAATAATCCTTCCAGTCGGCACGCAGATCGCCCACCAAGGGGAGACCAATCTGCTTCATGCCCATGACAACCATCTTCGCCACTTCATAGGCCCCGTAGGGATTGAAGTGTGTATTGTCGGCCAAAGCCTGTGTCTGTCCCTTGAAAGAACCCATCGGATAGTGCACCAAGGCTTTCTTGCTGTCCTCGAATCCCAATGTTTCAAAGAAGGTTCGTGTCATCTCATGGAGTTCGATCACAGGCACCTGCTCGCGCCGGGCAACCGCTCTCATGGCTTCAGGATAGTCACGATGCGTCTCGACAATATGCTTGTTGGCCTCGTCCCAGGCGCGGCGCTGGGTCGGAGTGGCAAAGATGATCGTGGCTTGGGCTGCACGCACGCGGTCGATAAATTTCTTGAGGGCAAAGGAAAAGTTGTAATAGGCACCGGCCCCGGGATCCTTTTCTTTCTGGTCATTATGTCCGAACTCGCAGATCACATAGTCTCCGGGCTTGATCATGGACATGATTTTGTCCAACCTATTCTGTGCGATGAAGCTGCTTGCGGTCAATCCGCTCTCGGCATGATTGGACACTGCGACGCGGTCATCAAACCATCGGGGGATCATCTGCCCCCACGAAGCCCACGGTTCCTTGGCCTGATCGACCACCGTAGAATTCCCGCAGAGGAACAAGGTGGGTACTTTGTCGTCCCTGTCTATGCGGATTTCCTTCACCGCAGGAGCCGGACCGTTGAACTCCAAGGTCAAGCGGTCGTCCCAGTTGAGGTAATCGTTCTCGCGAGGTTTCAGCCACACGCTTTCCTTGTCATTGATGTAAGGTGAGCGCTTGTTGACAACGAAGCAGCAGGTGACAAACTCTCCTTTCTGCGTCGGCGTGTTCTCGACAAACAACCTGCGGTTTTCGGCCCGCACGACAGTAGCAGCTTTCTTCTTCTTAGATCCTAAGACGACCGTCACCCGGTAATTTCCGTCGGGCACTTTCACCGAGAAAAAGAAGGAAGCAGCGGTCTTCCCAGATGGCGGGGCGATCACATCGTAACCATGACCGGCAGCATCCGAATAGACGGGCTGCGGCTTGGTCATGTCGAAAACGAATGACTGGCTCCAAGCACTCACCATGCCGGCCAGTCCCAAGACTGTAAACAGAAATCTCTTCATGATAGGTTTATTTCAAATGACTCATGATCCAGTGGGTCTGATCCCGGTTGGTCACATCGCTCGTCCAATGCTCATTGATCGGGGTGATCAGTGATTCCTTCGGCCCGTTGAGCACATTCCATACGGCATAACTTGTCGTCGGGGGACACACATTGTCGTTAAAGCCCCATGTCATACAGACCTTCGCCTGCACGTGACGGGCAAAGTTGACCACGTCATAATATTGCATGGTCTTCAGATTGGCCACAGTGAAGAAGCCGGGAATGCGGTTGAAGTGAGGGTATCCGCCCGTTCTTCCGGGCACGACATAGCCTGCCATGTCACTCAGAGCCGGGTGATTGACCACGCAGAGATTGATCCTCGGATCGAGACCGGCCCCTACCAATGCCAGCGCCCCACCCTGGCTGCCGCCCTGGATGGCTGCATTCCGGCCGTCCCACTCGGGCAGTGAGGTCAGCAGATCCATGCAGCGGACGAGTGCCAGATAGACTCTCTTCATATAATAGGTGTCACGATCTCCGATCCCATGCGTCAGATAGCCGTTTCCCTGACCATTGAAGGCGCGGCTCATGTCATCGAATGTCGCAGCCGGAAGACGCGGATCGAGGCCGTGGATCTCAATGGCGAGACGGATCATGCCTTGTTCGGCATAATACTGTTGAACGTCCATCAGCTTGATCGTCTTGATCCCGGCCCCCGGTGGACACAGACAGACGGGGCAACTGCCTGCTTTTGCCTGCTTCGGATAGAGCAGATAGCCATAGACAGACTGGCCTTCACGATTGAGTTGCAGCTTGATCAGGTAGCAGTCGACCTTATCCGTCGAATATTCCTTTGAATACTCCCTGGTGTAGGAAAGCGGAAACTGCCGCATCTCGGCGATGCCCTTCTGCCAGTAGCTCATGAAGTCTGCCGGCTCCTGCGTATAGGGGCGGATGCGGTCGGGGGAAAAACCGACCTTCACATGATGCTCATAGGTCGTTCCGTCCAACCGCATTTTCAGGCGCAGGTCACGGAATCCGGGCGTCTTGCCCGTACCCATCGGGATCACGACACGACCGTTCCGGAGGTTGACCTTGCCGGTGACATCGCTCGGAAGCATGTCGTTTCCGATGGAATATTCCACCACACCGTCGCGCGGAATGCCATACTTGTAGAAGGAGACTTCCACCTTGGCCTGCTCGCCGACACGATAGATCCAGTCCGGATGATCCGGAACGGTAACCCATAGATAATCAGAACGATAAGGATAATTCTCTACAGCAAAGAGTGGGAGCATGCTCCACGCCCAACAGAGCACCAACAGCAACCGTCTCATAGGCTCATTTGAACTTTTTTCCGTTGATCTTCACATTCTTGACAATGGTGTTCTGAATGACATCCGTCGCAAATGCGTTCTTCACATCCTGCACGTCAACCTGTTCGAAAGTGAAGTCTCGCAACGCGTATTTGGGCGAAGCGCCCACATCGAAGAAGTTCTGGCAGTCCATCCGTATATGCTTCATCACAATGTTGTTGCATGTCGAGAGCGGCATGTCATCACGCTTTTCGGGCTGGAAAAACTGTGTCCACGGGCGGATGACGAGAAAGCTGCCGCACCGACCCGACATGTTTTCGACTGTCACAAACTCATAATGCTGCGGCGTGTCGGGCCTCATCTTCAGCCAGAGCACACGGTTGGCATCGTCGGAGACACAATCCCGAAGGATGACATTGCGGTCATGGAGCGACTCAGAGCCCAAGGTGAGGCAGCCATGGACGGTTCCGTAGTGGCAATGCTGTATCAGGATATTGCTGCAGGGACCGTTGTCGGGATCCTTGTCGGCCCAGGTGCCCTTGCCGCCTTTCAGCACCACGGCATCGTCATTGACGTTCATGTAGCAGCCGTGGACCAGGATGTCATGGCAAAAGTCGATGTCGATGGCATCCGTACTGGGCCCCTTGACGCCCGTGGTGGACGAATAGATATATACATTAAGGTAACGCACGAAGCTGCAGCGATAGAGATGATTGGTCCAGAACGGACTGTTGACCAACCGGACATCCTGCACCGTGACATTCTTACAGTTGGAGAGATAGACCAAGCGGGGGCGCTGGGCATCCTTGTTCGTACACTGCGGATTCCACTCACGCCTGATCCAGAACTCCTTCCAGTAGTGATAGCCGTTTCCGTTGACCGTTCCCCGTCCCGTGATCGTGAACCCATCGAGTCCGTCGGCATTGATGAGGGCCGTGAAATACTTGCAGGTCTGCCCCTCGATGCGCGTCACCCGGATCGGGAAATCGGCGATGCGCTCGGAGCCTTTCAGCACGGCGCCCTGCCTGAGGTGCAGGTGGGTCCCGGGCCTAAAGAACAAGGCGCCGGAGAGGAACGTGCCTTCGGGCAGGACGACGACACCGCCACCCTCGGCCGCTGCACGGTCGATGACAGCCTGGATGGCTGCCGTCTGCACGCGACTGCTGTCGATGACGACGCCGTAATCGGTAATCACATATTGACGACCGAGGCTTTTCACGTCTACACGGGTCGTATCCCTGACTTTCGGATCAATCGGCGTTCCGTCGGGCCACACAGTTTTTGCAGCATGGGAGATCAGACAAAAGGCACACAAAAATATCAGAATGACATTTTTTCTCATTGTTTTCAAGTAATCATTTGTTTTTTACGCAGCAAAGACAGTACCGGCGAGCGCCATGAGAGCTTACCCTCAAATGGCCGAGTGCCGCCTATCTTCTGCAAAGATACCAAACATTATTGAAATATGCAAACATGAAAAAGACAAAATGGAAAATATGTCTCTCCGACTTTCGGGCATCATCCTTTACTGGCGCAGATCCGCCTTTCAGGCTCCGCACACGATATCTTTCAGACCCGTTTGAATGACGCGTGAAAAACACTGTATATCAATGTGTTGCACATATGACAGCTTTAGGCCGTCCATATGATAGCTTTTGACGCCCGAAAGCATAGCTCTTGACCGCCCAAAGCATAGCTCTGCGCAGACCGAAGGATAACGCTGTGCGGAGCGTATTATTTCAGTAGTGGAAAATGACGCCAAATGCGGTTGGGAATAAGACCCCAAACGGCCGTCAGAATGCGGTATCGCCAGTCGATCACTTGCACGCGACGGCCCCCGCAGATGGCCCGCACGATCTGCCGGGCCACTTGCTTCGGATCCAGCAGCATCGGATAATGGCCGCCTTTCAACAATGGGGTGTCGACGAAACCCGGCCTTATATCCGTGAACGAAATCGGCAAACGGCGGTTGGTCGCCAACTGTTCCAAAGCCTGGATGTAGGTGTTTTGGAAAGCTTTCGTGGCACTGTAGGAGGGCGCCGGCCCCAATCCCTTGACGCCGGCTATCGAACTGATGCAGGCTATACGGCCGCCTTCACCCGCAGCCATATGGCGGAAAGCCGCCCCGATCATGCGTGTGAAGCCCAAGGCGTTGGTCTCTACGGTGTCCATCTCGATGCGCTCGTCCAATCCGGGATTCTGTCTGCCGATGCCGGAAGCATGGAAATAGAGCTGCATGCCGCCCACCCGACGGATCAATGCCATGAGCAGCGCCGGAGCATCTGTCGCATTGACATCGATCCGGGCAGTCTCCACCTGATCTGGATAGAGCCGTTTCAGCTCTTCCAAAGCTTCCTCCCGACGGGCCGCCACACCGATGCGCCAACCGTCGGCCAGCAGGATGCAAGCCACTTCGCGCCCGATACCCGACGAGGCACCCATGATGATCGCCTGATTCATGATTGCAAAGATAATTATTTTTCTCAAATATAGCAGATTCACAAATAAAATATCTATATTTGCATGCAAAACTATTGTTCAAACAAAATGAAAGACTTCTTTAAGTATGTGGGCGCTACGGTTGTAGGACTCATCGCCTTTACCATTATTGTAGGATTGATTGGCATCATGAGCATTGTCGGTATGATCGCCTCAGGAGAAGCGACCAAGACGGTCAGTGACAACTCGGTGCTCGTGCTCAACCTGTCCGGACAGATGCAGGAACGCACGGAAGACAACATCTTCGGGCAGCTCACGGGCGGCGCCTTGGAGGGTCTTGGACTCGAGCAGACGCTTGCCGCCATCCAGAAAGCTAAAGACAACGAACGGATCAAGGGTATCTACATAGAAGCAGGAGCACTCGGCGCCTCCTACGCGCAACTGCAGGAGTTGCGCGACGCACTGCAGGATTTCCGCCGGTCCGGCAAATGGATCGTTGCCTACGGCGACATCTACTCTCAGGGAGCCTACTATTTAGCCTCCGCAGCCAATAAGATTTACCTCAACCCGCAGGGCATGATCGACTGGCACGGCATTGGTGCGCAACCGGTATTCCTCAAAGACGTGATGGCCAAATTCGGCGTCCGGATGCAGGTCTTGAAAGTTGGCAAGTACAAGAGTGCCACAGAGACGTTCACGGATGACAAGATGAGCGATCCCAACCGCGCGCAGACGCAGGCCTATATCAATGGCCTGTGGCAGAATGTGCTGAAAGCCGTGTCAGACAGTCGCAAGATCAGCGTCGGCCAGCTCAATCAGTACGCCGACCAGATGGTCACTTTCGGCGATCCCAAAGATTTCGTGAAGGCGAAATTCGTGGATGCCCTCCTCTATGCGGATCAGGTGAAAGCCGAAGTCAAGAAAATGCTCAAGCTCAAGGAAGACGAGTCTATCAACCAGCTGAATATCACGGATATGGGCAACGTAAAGGAGAAGTCAGGCAAAGGCGAGGCCATTGCGGTCTACTATGCTTATGGAGATATCGTCGACTCACCCGTCACGGGCGGCCTCTTAGGGGGTGATCACCAGATCGTAGCAACGGAAGTCGTCAAGGACTTGGAGCGCCTTATGGATGACGAAGACGTGAAAGCTGTCGTGATCAGAGTCAACTCGGGAGGCGGCAGCGCCTATGCGTCAGAGCAGATATGGCATCAGATCGAGATGCTCAAACAGAAGAAACCCGTGGTCATTTCCATGGGTGGCATGGCCGCATCCGGTGGCTATTACATGAGCTGCAACTCCAACTGGATCGTCGCCGAGCCCACTACGCTGACCGGAAGCATAGGCATCTTCGGCATGTTTCCAGACATGAGCCAGCTCCTGACACAGAAGTTGGGCGTCAAGTTTGATGAAGTCAAGACCAACAGAAATGCCACCTTCGGCACCACCGCACGCCCAATGAACGAAGAAGAAATGTCTTATCTGAGGGCCTATATTGATCGTGGCTACAGCCTGTTCCGCAAAAGAGTTGCAGACGGACGACGCATGACGACCGACCAGGTGGAAGCGCTGGCCCAGGGACATGTCTACTTAGGACAGGACGCACTGAAGATCAAGCTCGTCGATCAGTTAGGCGGGCTTGACGCAGCCATCACGAAAGCAGCCCAGATCGCCAAGCTGAAAGAATATTATACCATTTCCTATCCGGAGCAGAAGGACTTCCTGGCACAGTTCATGGAAGCCTCCAACCGGGGCAATAACTTGGACGAGCAGATGCGGAACGCCTTCGGCATCTATTACGAACCGTTCTGCCTGCTCAAGCAGATGAATCAGCTCAATCCGATACAGGCCCGCATCCCGTTCTTCATCAACGTGAAATAAAAGTCAGATCATGCGCAGCGAAGGCGATCTCATCAAGATTAACGAATGGCTGCTCCCCTTGAGTTGGCTCTACAGCTTAGGGGTGCGACTGCGGAATCAGCTGTATGAGATGGGTATACTCAAATCCCATGCATTCGGCATTCCGGTCATAGCCGTCGGCAATATCACGGTGGGAGGATCCGGAAA
>JALFRV010000316.1 GCA_022778905.1 Prevotella sp.
CGAACGCTGACCAACAAGGGATTGGTCGGATCGCCGAATTTAGAATTCATCAGATGCTCGATGTGAGCCACACTGCGGTCCAGTTCGTCCTTCAGAACTGCCACTACTTCCTCTTTACCTTTCTCGAAATACTCGTTGCAAACATTAGTGGTGATCGTGAATCCCGGTGGTACGGGAACTCCGATCAGATTCATTTCAGCCAGATTAGCACCTTTTCCTCCGAGCAGGTTACGCATATCTGCCTTGCCTTCGGCTTGACCGTTGCCGAAGCAATAAATTCTTTTTTCAGTCATAATTGATTAAGTCTCAATGATAATAATTCTCTATAAAGTCGTGCAAAATTACTAATTTTCCGTTGATTTCGCAAACTTTATATTGAAAAAAATACAACTCTTGGACAGTCTGTAGCCTGTTATCGCAAACAGACATTACAAAAGTGCTACAATCAATGCATTGTTTCACGGATGCAGTTAATACGGAATAGCCAGCATGCTTTTGATGTATGAAAAATACGGAAAAATATTGCGTAAAAACAATCATGCAAATACGGCCGGACAAAAGCTATGCTTTGGGCGGCCAAGAGCTATGCTTTGGAGCGTCCAGAGCTATCATGTCGACGGCCCAAAGCATAGCTCCGCGGAAGGCACCTGTAGGATGTGCGGAAACGGCATCTTGACCGCAGGTGTTGAAAATGACATAAACGCCCTGACCGTCAGGTACTTAAAAGGGACGCTGTCTGTCGTACGGGAAGCGTCCCTTGGGTAGGATCCTACAACCGTCATCCCTGTTACGGCCGCCTGCAATCTGCCTGTTGAAAGAGAAAATTCTTTACTTGCCGCCTCTGATCATTGTGATGAGCATCTTAAAAGGCTTGACGGCCAGAACCCGATGGCGTGCGCCGCTTGGGATGACGAAGCTCTCGCCGGCGGTGATGACAAATGTATGATCCTCGACCGTCAGTTCCATCTCGCCGTCGAAGACCTGAACCAACGCGTCGAAAGGTGCAGAATGTTCGGACAGGCCCTGCCCGGCATCGAAACTGAAAAGCGTTACTGTACCTGCGTCCTGACGGACGATCTCCTTGCTGACGACGCCGCCTTCTGCATAATCGATCAATTCATTGGGGTTGAAGACGATCCCTTTTTCAAACTTTTTCATATTGCTGTTGTTTATGGATGTGACACTAAACATCTACTGACAAAAAGGATGCCATCGGCGATGGAGACCAAAAGCGGTAACATTTGTTATCGGCTGACGGCCTGTTGACATGGAAAGCTGGCAGAAAACTGGTCAGCCGACTGCAAAAAAGCGCACAAAGGCAGGCATCGGTGACAGGGATTGGCGGATCGGGAACTGTATGGAAGGCGCTATACCTTGAACGACCGCCACAACGGATCGTCAGGTACTGGAGCTTCCAACTGAATCTCCTGCTTAGAAACAGGATGAATGAAGTCTATCCGGCGCGCCAGCAAAGAAATGCTTCCATCGGGGTTGCTGCGGCGGGCACCGTATTTGAGATCTCCCCGAATGGGACACCCCATGGCCGCCAGCTGGCATCGGATCTGGTGATGACGGCCCGTCAGCAGGTTGACTTCGACCAAGGTGTAATGGTCAGAATGTCCGATCACACGGTATTGGAGCATCGCCTTCTTGGCTCCCGGCACCTCATGGTCGTAAGCGTAGCTCTTGTTTTGCTTTTCGTTGCGCACAATCCAGTGCGTGAGGAGACCTTCTTCCTCCTTCGGACAGTCTTTCACGATGGCCCAGTAAGTCTTGTGCACGTCGCCCGTACGGAACATGTCGTTGAGCCGCGACAGCGCTTTGGATGTCTTGGCAAAGACCACCAAGCCCGCTACGGGACGGTCGAGCCGGTGGGTCACGCCCAAGAAGACATTGCCGGGTTTCTGATGCACCTCCTTGAGATATGCCTTGACCGTTTCCGACAACGGTGTGTCGCCGGTCTTGTCTCCTTGTACGATCTCGCCTGCATGTTTCGACACGACGATCAGATGGTTATCTTCATAAATGACCTGCATGGATAGAATGAAGTCTGTATCTAAAAGGTTGAAAAAACAACACTGAAAGGAAAAGCATTGGAAACGGCTGTCTCAGCGACTATGGAAGCACGCAATGAAAGGCGAAAATGTTCGCCCCCAACCGATCTTCCGCAGTAGCCGGGATTTCCGTTTCCAATACTTGAGCGGCAGGCAACAATCATGCTGCCTGCCAATCAATTACATATTCATGCCGCCATCGACCTGAATCACCTGTCCGGTGACATAGCTTGACAGGTCGGAAGCGAGATAGACTGCCGTGTTGGCAATATCCTCCACAGTACCTCCACGGCGCAATGGAATCTTCGAAGCCCACTCCTGACGGACGTTCTCCGGCAGAGCCTGAGTCATGGCTGTATCAATGAAGCCCGGCGCGATGGCGTTGGCACGGATGCCCTTGGGGCCCATCTCCTGCGCTACACTCTTCGCCAATGCGATCAGACCAGCCTTCGAAGCGGCATAGTTGGCCTGACCGGCATTTCCATGCACACCAACGACGCTGGCCATATTGATGATACTTCCTTGGCGCTGGCGCATCATTACGGGAATGCAGGCATGGATAAAGTTGAAGGCACTCTTCAGATTGACTGCAATGACAGCATCCCACTGCTGCTCGGTCATGCGCAGCATGAGACCGTCTTTCGTGATGCCCGCGTTGTTGACCAATATATCAATCGAGCCAAACTCTTCTTTCACGGCAGCCACAACACTCTCGGTCTGGGCAAAATCGGCGGCGTTGCTCGCATATCCTTTGGCTTTCACACCCAACGCAGCAATCTCGCGCTCCGTGGCCAAGCCCCCATGCTCTTCGTCAATGAAAAGATCCGTGAATGCAATATTCGCACCTTCTGAAGCAAACTTCAAGGCAATCGCTTTGCCAATACCACGTGCTGCACCCGTGACGAGTGCTGTTTTACCTGTTAATAATCCCATTTGTAGTTTCAATTAAATTGTTTATTTGATTTCCTTTATACCTTTTTGATCCTTCTTCATGACTTGGATATTGCTTTGCCTAAGGCGCCGTAGACGACCTTGGCGACAATCGGCTTGCTCGTTTCTTCGGTCAGCCCATGTCCCAAACGCCCGTAGATGAATGGCACTTCAAGTCCTTTAATACAATAATGTGTAATGTCTGCAACCAAGTCAACATCTTCGATGTCGAATTCCCCATCTGCCTTGCCGTCGGCATAGACCTTCCGGAAAAGCTCGATCTCGTCTTCATCAAAGTTCTTGCGTACCTTCTCGACCATCCAGATGTTGCGGAAGAACTCTGCACGCAGATTCCCATTGCGGACCACTGTCTCCCTGATCATGCTCAGATGCGTATAGATCAGCTCGATGATCTTGTCCTGCGGGCGCATCTTCATGGCTGCGACCTCGTCCAACTTGTCAGACAGGCGCTCCAATTCAGACTCTATGACCGCCGAATACACATCTTCTTTCCGATTAAAATAGGTGTAAAGGGTCCTCCGGCCTTTGCCCGAAGCAATTGCTATGTCATTCATCGTCGTATTGGCAATACCGTTTTGGGCAAACAACTGTCTCGCTACGTCCACCAATTTCTGTCTTGTCTTAGAGATAGACATATTCTTTTCTAAATGGTTCTTACTATGATTGCACATAATTGATGTCATGCGCAAAATTATCATTTTTATCTGAAATCACCAACATAAATCTTCTTTTTTACAAAGATTCACAAAATAACGCGGATATTATTTGCGTATGTCGGACAAAGTGTGTATCTTTGCACCGCATTTAAGGAAATATCGCGGAGTGGAGCAGTTGGTAGCTCGCCAGGCTCATAACCTGGAGGTCGCATGTTCGAGTCTTGCCTCCGCAACTCTAAACGCTTGAAACGCCGAATAACAAAGGTTTTCAGGCGTTTTTCTTTTATCCCCGTTCCAAACGGGTGCCTGCCGAAGGCATGGCGGCATAGTAGGAAAGAGAGTGGGATTACTTGTTAATTCATGTATTTTCCTTTCCTTTGTGTCATGGAAGAAAAAATATCTGTATCAATTGGCCGAGTTCGTACTTTCCCGTGACGTGTTACGCTATTTCTCTATCGCCCGGATAGAGACAAGTTCCACATCATTCCGTTTTCATATAGACGAGAATCCGGAGAAAGAACTATACGCTGACGTCTATTTTGAGCCCAAGAGGGGAGTATGGATACCGTGGAAGTGACCGACTTCCCTTTCGTGCCCCCAAGGTCGTTCCGGTCCTGCGCAGCCATTGCTGGATAGCCTCCCGTACAGGCAAGCGTTACTCCTTGCCTTTAAGCATAGACATCACAGCCTCCTGTTCTCGCTAAAGCAAAGAGTTCGGCGCTTTATTAAAGCTACGTATGGAGATATCCCCGGTGATCTGCCCTACGCTTGAGGAATTCCATCATATAGACGGACACTATTTTGAGAAGCAGTACAAGGAGGAACGCAGAAGCTACAGGGACAGGGACCAGCTGGGGCATGCCTATGACTGGCTTCAGTTCCCTGAGAATATCGAGCCATATTTGGCCACAGATGAGCCATCCCTCTCCAGTGGAGAGCTTTATACAAAGACCGATTAGGGGTATGGATAGGTACATTACAAGTTACAAGAACATTATTTCAAGTTCATCCGACATTTCCAGAGGCAGAACAATCATGCAAAGTATAAAATCGTAGCGTAAGTATCTTTCCTCTATAGAACGATACGCCTTTCGTCCTAAAAGCACCAGGTCACCTCACAGCAGATGGTATTTGTCAGTTGCCATATTTGCTTTTATTTACTTCAGACAAATACAGGCAAATCATTACTGACTTGCCAAAGTTAGCCTATAACTTTCTATCAAAAATTACCAAAAAATTTGCATTTGTAGATTCTTTTAATAATTTTGCGACGAAATATAACTTATGTTCAACTTTCTAATAAATTCTAAAAATGGCTTTATATCGACTCGATCAAATTAAAAATTCAATTTCTCGAAATATCATTTACACATTATTATATTAGCCATAAAAAAATCGGCCGCCTAATAGATAGAACCATCTGTAAACATTAAAAGATAAATGTAATAATACCAGGTTCCTCATGAGCCGCCTCGTTCCTTGACTTCTTTGACTATAGTTTTGTAGACGAGAACTCCGATACACAGAATATTTTATAAGTGAGGTAAGGCATAATTGCACAAAGGAATGGTTCGTCCTTGTCCGAATGCCAAGTGCTGCAACCGCATAAAGACAATG
>JALFRV010000023.1 GCA_022778905.1 Prevotella sp.
TGGCGGCGGAAAGGACAAGCAGGATGAGGACTCGAAAAAACGCAACCAGGATCAGGATGGTGTCGATACTGACATCGAAAGCAATGTCGACAAGGACATGATCGAAGGACAGCGGGGAGCGCAGAGGAATAACCACAAAGACAAGGCAGCTACGGATGCCGACGGCTACATGCCTTTCTCTATGCCTTGGTCGTTGACTTTCGGCTATGGAATCACCATGCGCGAGAACACCGACAAGGCGAAATTCAACACCAAGACGATGCGCTATCCGTATAAATTTACACAGAATCTCAACGTCAGCGGGAATATCCAGCTCAGCGACGGATGGAATATCAGCTTCTCTTCAGGATACGACTTCGAAGCCCATGAGATCAGTATGACAACGGCATCCCTGCAGCGCGACCTTCACTGCTTCAACATGAGCTGCTCCGTCGTGCTTGCTCCCTACACGAGTTACAACTTCACTTTCCGCTGTAATGCAGCCACCTTGACCGACGCCTTGAAGTATGACAAGCGGAGTGGGTACAGCAATGCCGTGCAGTGGTATTAAGTGCGGGATCCCCTTTTGTTCCCCCTTCTTTTTCAATACGCAAAGCCTCACAGCCCAGCATGATATCAGTCGCCCTTCTGAACGAAGTCGGCGGGAGGACCGTCAGTCTGCTTCGGCCGCCTCAGGGGCTTGCTCCTGCGCGGTCGTCTGCTGTTCGAGGGCCTGCGTTTCGGTCGCTTGCTGGCGCTGTTCGGCGGCCTGACGGACCGCTTCGCGGACCTTGTTGGCCTGGTGGATCTTGATCGCGTTGATCACTTCGACGACACCATAGAGGAGCATACACCATCCGATGACGAAGAGCGGGGCGCTTGCGATCGTGGTGGGACGGACCACTGCCACCACGCCGACAAGCAGGATCAGCGACGGCATGAGCCAATAGAAAAGTCCGACGTGGCAGTATTTGCTCGCCGCGGCAAGGCCGGCGAACTGGCTGATGGCGCCCAAGATGAGGATAGAGGCCAAGACATACATCAGCCCGGTGATGAAAGTCGTGGGCATGAGGGCAAGGATGATGCCGAGTATCATGCTCCCCAAGCCGACGATAGGAAAGGAGGGCCGGGCGGTGGGGACCGGATTGCCCTGCGCGTCAAACATCTGCACCTCGTCCGCACGATGGACGGCACTGTAATAAATGACGCAGGAGATCAGTCCGGAGATAAAGAACAGTGCTCCGCCGGCAATGGTGATCCAGGTCATCGTCTGTTCTCTGTACTGGATGAGCAGCACGCCTACGATGACGGCCGCTAAGGAACGGAATAGGGAACTTTGAAGTATTTTCATGTCAGAAACTGTTGATTCGTTAAGAAGACGTGGGATCGGTCATCTGCGGATCATGCTCCGGCGGGCGCCACCCTATTGCAAAAATACAAAAATCTTTGGCTTATGCGTGTGCTTCGAGTATCTTTTTATTAATTTTGCAGCAAATTACGGATCATCCTATGACAACATTATATTTAGTGAGACACGGCGAGACGGTCGACAATGTGAATCAGATCCTGCAGGGACAAGGGCAGGGCGAGCTCAACGAAAACGGCATCCGCCAGGCCGAAGCCTTGCGCGAACAGCTTCGAGACCATCACGTAGACGTCTTCGTAGCCAGTGATCTGCAACGGTCGATCGATACTTGCAGAATCATCGCAGCGCCCCATGGCTTGCCCGTGGAGACGACAGCCTTGCTCCGGGAGCGCGACTGGGGCGACTTTACGGGTATGTTTATCCCCGACCTGCAAGGGCTTGAGTGGCCCCCGAATGTGGAGACCTTGGAGCAGATGCAGTTGCGGGCGCGCAACTTCCTGACCTATCTGAAGACGGCTTATCGCGATCGCGTCATCGTCGCTGTAGGGCATGGCATCATCAATAAGGCAATTCAGAGCGTCTATTACAAGAAGCCAATGAACGAAATCCCGCGCATGACAAACGCCGAGATGCGCGTGCTGATGTTGTGACAACAAGAAAGGGGACTTACTGGAAGGTAAATCCCCTTTCTTGATCAGCTTGTCCTTGCCCATCGTCTTGTCTTGTCTCCCGCTTTCGGAGCCATATTCTGCAGAGTTTAAAGCTGTAGGCAGGGCAGGGGGAATGTGTGGATCCGATGGGAAAAAGTCCGTGCGCGTCGGATGCCTGTTAGCGGTGTCCGCCGAACGAGCCGCCTCCGTTGTTGCCGCGGCTGTTGCCTCCGCCTCCGAAAGATCCGCCACCAAAGCCGCCTCTATTGCTGCCGCCTCCGTATGAGGAACCGCTTCCGAAGCTGCCGCGGCTACTGCTGCTGCCACCGAAAGAACCGCTGTTGCGGGAGCTGCCGAATGAGCTGGAGCGGGTGGAAGGAGCGGACGACTGGCTCGGAGAGAACGAGCGGTCGGAGCTGTTGCTGCGTGGGGAGAACGTGCGGTTAGGCGCTGAGCTGGATCCAGGATTGAAGGAGCGGGAAGAGCCGCCGTTTCCGAAGTTAGAAGAGCCATGCCCTCCGAATGGTCCTGCATTGCCATTGCGTACCGTTGCACGTGTACTGCTCTCGCGCATGATGTCATTGCTGCGGCCGAACGCGCCCGAGTTGCTTGAGCCGAACGAGCGGTTGCTGCTTCTGGTCTGCATGTTCCGCTGCTCGCCGAACGAACTGCGGCTGCCGTTGCTGAGGTTTCCGAAGCTTCTGGTGCCACGTCCATAGTCGCCCCGATTGAATCCGTCGCGCATGCCGATTCTGCGTTCGCCGTTTGAACGGGCTGAACCAAACTGGCGTCCATTATACCAGGAGCGGCCGTTGTTCATCCGCCAGCTGTGCCCGCCTCTATAGACTGTCACGAACGTAGGCCGTCCGAAGAAGTAGTAGTCACGGTGCGGATAGCGGGCATAGATGCCGAAATGCCAGTAGCCACTGTCCCAATAGAGTGGGCGGTAGAAGTAGTTGGCGGCGCAGAAGGCCCTGTATTGCCAGTCGAGCAGGATGTAGCTCAGGTCGAGGTTGCGCTGAGTCCAGTAGGCACCGTAGAGATCATTGTAGTCATTGATACCCATCAGGTAGTCAAGGTTCACTTCATAGGCGGCCTCATACTGGTCGTCTGTCAGGTTGAGTTCATAAGCCATCTTGTCGGTGAGGAAGAGTGCTTGCTCCCGTGCTTGTTCGTAACTCATCGCATTAACTGATACGCTCAGCGTCAGCAGTGCTGTTAAGGCTATGATAAACTTCTTCATATTCGTAGGGTTTTAAATGTTTAATCTCTGTTAGAGCAATGGGGCGCTGAGACCGGAAGGTTGGAATCTCGTTCCGACAGGTTCCGTACTGAACGTCTTGTTGCTTGTTCACAGTGCAAAGAAACATAGAATTATTGAGCCCTGAAAAGGATTTTCCCTACCGTGGAGAGGATTTTCCCTAAACCTTCAACGATCCTCTCCGTCTCCTTCATCATTCCCATCCCCATTCGTCTCCACACCTCTTCCTTCCCATCCTTTCATCAATCCATTCTCCTCATCACCCTTTCCTCCTCTCCACATCCTGTCATCCCCTCCTCCTCATCATCCCTCATATAATATTGTTCAGCCCCTTTGCTTGCATCGGGAGGGAAATTCCGTGGCAGGAAAGGGGGCTTCTTGTCATCGGAAAGAGACTGTACAGGATCGATAGATGTCAAAGAAATTGATAAGAAGGTATATCTTCCAAAAATAAATATTTTTGATTTGCATGATCCATCTTGCAACAATAGTGCGCCAAACCATTACTGACCACCAAGTAATCGACATGGAGAATCAGGTTGTAAGTATTGATCTGGTCGAACACCTTCTGTGAAATGGGAATCGAAGGGGCTTTGTATTCGATGATCATTCGTGGCTTAAGGTCACTCCCGAAGAGCACACTGTCGGCCCGAAGCGGCTTTTCGCCGATCTTTAGACTGATCTCATTGGTTAACAAAGCAGCCGGATAACCTTTGTGTTCGATCAGAAAATGGATGAAATGTTGCCTTACCCATTCTTCCGGAGTCAAAGTGACGTAGCGCCGCCGGAGCACATCGAACACCATAGGCTTATCCTTCGTGCCTGCTAATTTTATTTTGAATTCGGGTAGGTTTAATGGAATCATTTTATTATCTTTGCGTTTGCAAAAGTAATAAAAATATGGCAGAAAAGCGAACGGATTTAACCTTTGATTCGATCATGCGCGATCTGAAAGCGCGAAAGTTCTCACCTATTTATATCTTAATGGGTGAGGAGTCCTACTATATTGATCAAATCTCGGATTACATCGCATCAAACGTTCTGCAGCCAGATGAACAGGACTTCAACCAGTCGGTCGTTTTCGGATCGGATCTGAATGCGTCACGCATCGTCGATTTGGCCAAAGGCTATCCGATGATGGCACAATATCGGGTCGTGATCGTAAAGGAAGCGCAGAACATACGATCCACGGAGCCGATCGAAAAATATTTGGAGAAACCGGTTCCTTCGACAATCTTGGTCTTCTGTCATAAGAACGGGAGCATCGACAGGCGCAAGAAACTGATTCCGAAAGCGCAAGCTTGCGGAGCCGTCATCTTCGAAAGCAGAAAACTCTATGATAATGAACTGCCGGGATTCATCGAGTCTTATCTCGCCAAACAGCAGGCTACCATCGAACCGAAGGCAGCTATGATGATCGCAGATCATATCGGATCAGATCTCAACCGGCTGACCTCTGAAATAGATAAAGTTCTGATTTCACTCCCGGAGCATGATCGGAGGGTGACCCCTGATATCGTTGAGAAGCAGATCGGGGTCAGTAAGGAGTTCAATGCTTTCGAGTTAAGAGAGGCCATTGTCAACAAGAAGATATACAAGACCAATCAGATCATCAAATATTTTGACAGCAATCCGAA
>JALFRV010000012.1 GCA_022778905.1 Prevotella sp.
TGCGGGTTACATCATTTCCCCGCGCCGTTTCCCGGATGCTTTCGCTGCGGGCGGGCGGATACGCAGATCTGCCCCTACAGCGGAAATGGGGCTGGGGGTGGCAGGATGCCGGTGTCCGTGCCTGCGGTTGACGGACTCAACTTGAACCCGGATCGGTCATTTGAGTCCGAACTGATTTTGTCCGATGGCAGGGCAGATTGCCTGCCGGGGATCCGAAGGCGTAGCGGCCTGCGTCAAGGAAGCCCGGCAGGAAAGATGTCCTGCAAGCGGACGAAAGCAGTCGGAAAGCAGGAAAGGACAAGAATAAATGTGCTCCAGCGGTCTAATGGCCGATCCGGGTTGAAATCATGCGACCCTTGGGAAATGATTGTCCGGAACCCGCAAAATGATCATGCCCAGGGTGCATGATCACCGTCTTCAACAGCCATGAAAACCATGCCTGTGAGGCCCGAAAATGATGCGGATTTCACGGACGAATCATATGCCCGGCGCAGAGCTATGCTTTCGGCGGCCCGGAGCTATGCTTTCGGCCGTCCATATGTATGCTTTCGGCGTTCCGGAGGATAGCTCTGCAGAGCCAAGAATAATCGTTTGTTTTTCAGACAGTTACAAAACGGGAAAGGAAGACGGGGCAGGCGGAAGGACCGAAAGATGGATTATTCGCTGACAGACACACCGGACGGACGGGCAATCGCGTCCCAACGGCTCGCCGTAAGGGAGATTACTCGTGGCCCATCAGACAGCTTTGCGTCATGGGAAAATAAGAAGAAAAAAGGCGAAAGCAAGAAGAGTTTCGGAGGTAAGCAAGATGAGAAACAGCCAAAGGCAAGGAGAGAAACAGGTAAAGGCGGACGGTCGGAAACGCCCGAGCGCGCTTTCCCCCTTCGGGAAGACCGCCCTTCTATCCGCGTTCAGATGCGGAAGCGCAACTGCATTTCCAGTTCGGTCATGGCGGAGCGGTCGATCTGCTGCAGGCCGGACGAGATATGGTCACGGTCGAAATAGTCTGTCGTGGTCAGGCGCATGACGGCCGTGAGGTGCGGACCGAACGCCCATTGTGCCCGCAAGGCGTAGCGGAGGCCGCGACCGCTGAATGCGGGAAAGGAAAAGGTGTAGTAGAGACCGCGCTCATAGGCATAGACGCGGCTGCGCCAGTCGTCCGTGTCGAAGTAACCGGCGTGTCCGTCTATCTGCAGACGGCCGCTGCGGCAGCCCAAATGCTGGGTGACCATCCATCCGAAACTCGCGTACCCGTCGTCCGACAGCGCCATGTCGGCCTGCGTGCGGAAGTCCCAGCCGCCGGTCTTGACGGTCAGTGCGAGGCGCGCCCGCTGCTCGACGACGTTGTCCAAGGCCGTCGCGCCGTCGTTGTCCTGCTGTTTCAGCCGGACCCGATAGCGTGCCTGCAGGCCGAGGATGCCATGCTGCCAGGCGGCGGAGACGAGGTTGTCCCAGGCGTGCGACGGCCGGGAGACGCCGTAGCGTGCCCATGCGAAGTAGGCATAGTCGGTGTAGGCCATCAGGCTGAGCGACTTGCCCGGATTCCAGGTGATGCCGGCATAGCAGCCGCTTTCGTTCTGCGTGTGTCCCCCTTCGCTGAACGTACGGCTGAAAAGGGCATAATAGCGGCAACTGTAGAAACGTTGCAGAGCCATCAGCGAGAGCCCGTCGGCGAGACAGAGGCTCACGGTGTTGACCGTGGCGATGGCGTGCGCGTCGCCCGTAGCCGTCTCGCCGCTGACGGAGAAGCGGTGGGAAGTGTAGCCATAGTCGGCACTCACGTTCCAGAAACGGCTGCCCCGCGGGCTGTATCGGTAGCGCAGCCGGTCGCCGTCGGGCTCGAGCGTGCGGTCCAGACCGGTGCCGAGGGCGGTCAGTCCGGCGTGCAGACCGCCGCCGTTCCATTCGACATGGCCTCCCGCAAGCCATTGGCGGGTGTTGTGCTTGCGCTCCATTTCATGCGCGGTGCGGTGCAGTCCCGTGCGCAGAAGGGTGGCCACGGAGGTGCTGTCGGCGTTGAGCGTGGCGTCGATGGACCGGTATGAGGCAAAGAGCGTCATGTCCACGTGCCGCCGGAGGGCGATCGTGGCAGCCGCGCCCTGCAGACAGGACGCTTCCGCGCGGGAGGAATAGCCCCGCAGGCTGGTGCCTGCGCGCCCGAGAGACGACAGGGCAAAGAGCTTGCCGAAGCCCTGCGCCGTGTTCAGAATCAGTCCATGGCCGAACTTCAGACGGTATCTGCCGGCGACGGCCGTGCGCACCGGGCCAGCCCCGCGTATCTCGACGAAGGCCGAATAGAAGTCGTAGCCGGCTCCGTTTCTGCCGGCCATGAACGGCTCCCCGGCATCCTGCGCCCCCGTGAGGCCTGCCCTGACGCGTCCGCCGCTGGCATACGTGTAGCGCAGCCAGTGCCGGTAGGGATAGCCGAGATAGCCTTTCCGGTCGCCATGCCGCTCATAGAAAGGCAGCTCGAAAGCCCCGACAAGCTCGTGGTGCGGATGTGCGAACAGTCTGGAGCCTGCCGGCGGCGCCTGCTCCGGCGGCGTTCCGTCCGCGCGGACAAAGAAGCGCAGCAGCTGTTGATGGTCCCAGTCGAGCGAAGAGATCATCGCCAGTTCGCCCAACGACTTCATCGGGCCGTAGCGGTAGAGGTATTCGACGATGTCCTGCACCTGCTGCGGCGTCAGGAAAGGCAGCTGCTCAAGCTCGCTCCGCGTCGTCCGGTTGAGGTTGATGGGGTGTTCGGCCAAGTCGGACAACTGGTCCATGATGGCCGTCCGGTCGTCCTCCTCCACGTCTTCGATATTCATGACACGGTCGAGATACTGCTCCCAGGGAGGCGCCTGCTGCGCATGGGCGGGACAGGTGACTGCTACGGAGAGAAGAAAGACGAGCAGCCCGACGGCGGCTGAAATGCTCAGCGGCCGCCGAAAGCATGCTGCAGGACCGGTGATCGTCAGGTGTGGTTTCATGGTTTGGCGGTTGTAGTGGCCTTAAAGGAAATCTGCAGCTCCCCGATTCGGAGAAGTTGGTTTCATGGATTGGCTGTTATAGAAGCCGTACGGGACAAAAATAGTTTGAATTTGTTAATCAAGCAAATAAAACGGAAATAATTTTTCGCAACGGGATTTTATCGCTACTTTTGCACCCGATGACAGCAGTGAGAATCGCATTTCTGATGGCCCTCGCGCTTGCAGGCAGCATCCGCGCCTTCGGGCAGAATGACCGGCCGGGCCGGGTGAACCCGGAAGACCAGGTCGTAGATATGGACAATCCCACCTTCGAACCAATGGTGAAGATGGGGAAAGTCCTCTTCGGCGGCGATTCCATACAGTATGTCGAACTCAACAACGTCTATGTCTATCCGCCGGTGCAGTTCTCCAACGCCGCCCAACGCGCCGCCTACAACCGCTTGGTGTACAATGTGAAGAAGGTGTTGCCCATCGCCAAGGAGGTCAGAAGCATCATCCTCGAGACCTATGAGTATCTGGAGACGCTGCCGAACAAGCGTGCGAAAGACGCACACATGGCATACGTGGAGAAGAGCATACGCAAGGAGTATACCCCGAGGATGAAAAAGCTCACCTATCAGCAGGGGAAACTGCTCATCAAATTAGTCTACCGCGAATGCAACAACTCGGCTTTCGGAGCCATCCAGGCTTTCCTCGGGCCCGTCAAGGCAGGCGTCTATCAGGCCTTCGCGTGGATTTACGGAGCCAGTCTGAAGAAGTCTTACGATCCCGAAGGTGTCGACCGCCTCACCGAGCGCATCGTGCTCCAAGTCGAATCAGGACAACTCTGACGGCCCGCAAACAGATTTCGGGCCTCGAATCCCCCTCCTCTTTCATCTCCTCATCCTTCATCTCTCATCCCCTCATCCCTCATCTTTCATCCCCTCATCCTTCATCTCTCATCCCCTCATCCCACATCTTTCATCCCCTCATCCATCATCTTTCATCCCCTCATCCATCATCTTTCATCCCCTCATCCTTCATCCCCTCATCACATCCCTTCCGTCCACAGCACCTGGACGAGCGTCTGGCCTACGGCCTTGAGCGTGTTCCGGTCGATGTGATCCATGTCGTCGGCCACCGTGTGCCATGTCGGGCCGAAGCTGCTTTGCCCGCATTGCGGATAATAAGGAATGATGTCGATGGTCGGGATCTTTGCAGTCTGGTTCACGGGAACATGATCATCGGTGATCATACCGCCGTCCTGCTTCGGGAAAAACGATCCGTAGCCGGCCTGGCGCGCTGCTTTCCACACCTTTTTCACGATCTCCGGCGCATACTGCATGGAGATCCCTTCGCGGTAGAAGCGTGCTCCCTGACCGCCGACCATATCAAGCAGGATGCCGTAACGGGCTTCATAGCCCTGCGGAAGATTGCCGGCCCAGTGCTGGGCGCCTAATGCCCAGCTGGCAGGATCATCCTCCGTGTCCGCCCATTGTGGCGTTCCCCAGTCCTCCGCGTCAAAGCAGACGAAGTCAATGCCTATGGGCGTGTTCTCCTGATGCGGCAAGGGGTTGGCCTGAATGAGCCTTGCAAGCTCGATCATGACGCCCACTCCGCTCGCCCCATCATTGGCGGCGATGATCGGGGTGCGCCATTTGGTCGAGTCGGGATCATTGTCCGCCCACGGGCGGGAGTCCCAATGGGCGCAGATGAGGATGCGCGTGGTGGCTTCTGGACGGGTGCTTGCGATGATGTTGCAGCTCTTCAGGACGGTGCCGTCATAGCCTTTCAGATCGGCTTTCTGCGTCTTCACGGTGCAGCCATACTGCTCGAACTTGCCGATGATCCATGCTGCGCAGCGGTCATGCGCCTCGGTATTCATCGCGCGGGGACCGAAGTCGCACTGCGACTTGACGAAAGCGTAGGCCGAGTCGGCATCGAATGCCGGTCCGGCAGGCTTCACTTTCTCCGCCTCCTCCATCTCTTCTGTCTCGGGAGATGAGGCGTGCTTACTGTATAAATGGCTGGCGCCCAAGACGGCCGCAAGGCCGATGACGATGCCAAGTGATATCTTCATTGATTTCTTCATATATGTTCTGCGATTAAGGGACTGAACTTCCAAATCGGCGGATCAGCGCTTTTCGCTCTGCACCTGTGTCATCACGCGAAGCCAGTTGCCGCCCCAGATCTTCTCGATGTCGCGCTCCGAGTAGCGCTTGCGGAGCAGATGGCGGGTGAAGTTGATCAGTTCGGAGGCGTCGGCACAGCCTTTGACGCCGCCGTCGCCATCGAAGTCGGTGCCCAATCCCACATGATCGATGCCCATGATGCTGACGGCATGCTCAAGATGATCGATGAGGTCGAGGACCGAGGCTTCTCCTGCCGGCCGGAGAAAGTCGTTGTAGAGCGTCATGTGAGCCACGCCGCCACGGGCGGAGAGGGCACGCAGCTGGTCGTCGGTGAGGTTGCGCGGCACGTCGCAGAGCGCCTTGCAGTCGGAGTGGCTGCACACGATGGGGGTGGTGCTGATGTCGAGTGCGTCGTAGAAAGACTTCTCACCGGCATGGGAGAGGTCGACCATGATGCCCTGACGGTTCATTTCCCGGATGACCTTTTCGCCGAAGAGGCTGACGCCCTGGTGCGTGTTGCAGCCCCGCGCGCTGTCACACAGGTCGTTGTCTCCATTGTGGCAGAGGGTGATGTAGACCACTCCGCGCTGGGCGAAGTGCTTCACATTGGCGAGGTCATGATTGAGGGCGAGCCCGTTCTCGATGCCCAGCATGATGCTTTTGCGGCCGTTCCGCTTGTCGGCATAGAGATCCTGGGGGGTGCGGGCGATGCTGACGTAGGGGCTGTGTTGCTGCACGATGGCCTCGATCTTGTCGAAGATGAGGTCGGCGAAAGCGTTCGGGGTGATGGTGGGTTCGTCCTCTGCCAGACCGGGATAGCGGCCGACGAGGTCGGGGTTGTGTGTCCGGATGCCCCGCAGGTCGATCTTCGAGGAGAAGGTCTCGCCGATCTTCGGTTGCGGGAGATAGGCTACCATGGTCACGGCATCGGTGCGTCCCTCGCTCATCTTCTGCAGATCGTAGCACACGCGCGGATCTCTGCGGCCGAAATCGATGCCCTGCGGGAAGAACATCGGTGTGTCGCAGTGGGTGTCGAGGGTGAGGATGCGATTGTGAAGTGACTTCGCTTCGACGAACGTCTCGGCCTCGCGGACGAGCCAGCCGAACAGTTTCTGCCCTTCGCTGCCCATCCATTCGGGGTGCCATTGCACGCCGAGAATGGGTTTGGACTCACTGCTCTCCATGCCTTCGATGACCCCATCGGGGGCTACGGCCGTGACGCGGAACCGCTTGCCTGCGTCTCCGACGGCCTGATGATGATAGGAATTGACATAGATACGGATGTCGCCGTCGCGGCCCTTGTCAGCTGTGGCTGAGGCGGAAGACGCTTCCGGCGCATAGATCTGTGCCAGCATGGATCCGCGGGAGATGCGGACGGAGTGAGTGGGTTCCGATCTTCCGGCATCCTGGCTGTGCTTGATGACGGCCGCGGAAGGTGCGTCTCCGGAAACCGGAGCCTTCGGGCGCGTGTCGGAATAGATGTCCTGGCGCACGCTTCCGCCCAAGGCTATGGCAAGCGTCTGGATGCCGCGGCAGATGCCGAGGATCGGTATCTGACGGTTGTAGGCAAGCTGCGTGAGCAGCAGTTCGGGCAGATCGCGCTCACCGTTGACCGTATGCAGCTCGCGGACGGGTTCTTCGCCGCACCAAAGCGGGTTGTAATCGCCTCCTCCGGTAAGCAGGAGACCGTCGAGATGGTCCAAGGTGTTGACCAGGACGTCCTTGTCTGCCGTCGGCGGAAGGATCACGGGGATGCCTCCGGCGGTGATGATCTGCTTGTAATACCGGTCGCGCAGGGTCGCATCCCCATCCCGATAATTGGCCGTGAGACCGATCATCGGTTTGCGGGAAGCCTCTGGAAAATGCTCGTAAATCTGATTCAGGTGGGCCTTGAGGTTGAAACAGTCCATTGCGCTCGTTTATTCTTCGATCGATACGGGTATCTCGCGCTTGATGCTCTGTTCGAGTGAGATCAGCGTTTCGGTGCTCACGACGCCCGGAATGCGCTGCAGACGGTTGTTCAGGAGGTCCATCAACTGCTCGTTGTCACGGGCATACAGCTTGATGAGCATGGTGTAGGGGCCGGTGGTGAAATGGCATTCCACGATCTCGGGGATGTTGTCCAACCGCTCCACCACTTCCTTGTACATGCTCCCGCGCTCAAGGTTGAGACCCACATAGGTGCAGGTCGAATAGCCGAGACTCTTCGGGTTGACGTCGAATCCGCTACCTGTTATGATACCTCCGTCTATCAGATGCTGCACGCGCTGATGAATGGCGGCACGCGAAACGCCACACTGAGCAGCAACGTCTTTGAACGGAATGCGGGCATTCTGCGATAAGATGCTCAGTATTTTCTTGTCAAGTTTGTCAATCTTTTCCATTGTCAGGTTTCAATAGGTTTACAATAAGTAAGCAAATGTAGTTATTTTAAATGAGACAACAAACAAATTGCGCGATTTTTTTAGATTATTAGTGCATTCTGATCAGAATATATGCAAAAACGGCCTTTTTACCCTCTGCTTGCGGCAAAAAACAGATCCGGCCTAACTGCCTGACCGGCAAGGCGTTGCCGGAGCTATCCTTTCGGCCGTCCAAAGCTATCATATGGGCCGCCCGGAGGATAGCTTTGGGCGCCCCGAAGCATAGCTCTTGCCCGACCGGATGACAACGCTGCCCGAATGGGGTGAACCGGATGGCGGAGGAGGAAGCGGGCAGGACTTTCGAAAGAGGATCGAATCGTACAGGAAAGGGGGATGAGACAGGGCCGGAAGGGGGACAAAATGACTTTCGAAGGGGGATGAAACGGCGGCAGAGGAGGCGGATGGCGGGGAGCGGAAAAGCCGAAGGCCGCAGGCGAAGCGTTGTCGGCTTCATCTGCGGCCTTTTCGGTATGCCTGATCCGGAATCTGCTTTCGGCGCGTCCGTATCTGTCATCCGCCTTTCGGACCGCTATGGTTCGGCAGGACCGGAGTTACTTTTTCGCCGGTACGGCGGGATGCTCCGTGCTGACTAACTCGACGGTGAAGATCAGCGTGGAGAAAGGTTTGATGCTGCCGGCGGCCCGCTCTCCATAGGCCAGATTCTGCGGGATGTAAAGCTCCCACTTGCTTCCGACGGGCATGAGCTGCAGTCCTTCGGTCCATCCCTTGATGACCTGGTCTACGCCGAAGCTCGTTGTGTCGGGGGTGCGTTTATAGGAACTGTCGAAGACGGTGCCGTCGATCATCTTGCCCTCATAGCGTACGGTGACCTTGTCGCCGGCTTTCGGTTTCTCGCCTGTGCCGTTGCTGATGACCTTGTATTGCAGTCCGCTGGCCGTGGTCTGCACGCCCGGCTTCGTCTTGTTCTGCGCGAGCCACTCGTCGTTCTGCTTTTTGTAAGCCTCGTTCTTGGCATCGGTGATCTGCTGCTGACGCTTCTCGAAGAACTGCTGGGCCTCGGTCTGTGCGTAGACATGATAGTCTCCGTGGAGCGCAGCTTCAAAACCGCGGTAGAAGACGTCGGCCGAGAGCGAGTCGGGGGTGCCGTCAAAGGCTGTCTTCATGCCCGGGAAGATGCGCCCGGCAGCCATTGAGGCGATCTGTGCGCCGGCACTATAGGCCTTGAAGCGGGGGTCACCGGCTTGCGAGAGGGCTTCTCTGAAGCCCGTGATGAAGTCGGCCATGTAGGTCGTGTCGACTCCGTACTGCTGCTGGATGAACGGGATGAGCCCCTGGGTGGCGGACATTCCGGCTGCGTAACTGATCGAGTCGGCCGCAGACACCAACTTGACGGGTGCCTCGGCGGGCTGCTTCTTGTTCTTGTCTTTCTTGTTCCCGGCCATCGTGACATTGAATGCCGCACTGGCGAGAAGCATTCCCAAAAGGAAGATAATCTTTTTCATGTCCTTGAATTGATAGGTTTTCTTGCAAAAAGGGCGAACATACATGCCCGCCCCTTCCCTTTTATACAGGTTGAATTATTCGATTCCGAGAAGTTCGATCTTGAATACTAACGTAGAGAAAGGCTTGATGTCGCTGCCCTGCTGACGGTCTCCGTAAGCCAGATCCTGCGGAATATAGACTTCCCAAACTGATCCGACGGGCATGTGGACCAATGCTTCGGTCCATCCCTTGATCACCTGATTGGCACGCAGCTTGAGCGGCTGGTTGCGCTTGTAGGAGCTGTCGAAGACCTTACCGTCGATCGTCCGTCCCTCGTAGTTGACGCTGACCATGGACGTGTCCTTAGGCATGGGGCCGTTTCCGACCTTGATCACCTTGTACTGAACGCCGCTCGGGAGCACCTTCACGCCCGGGTTCTTCTTGTTGGCAGCAAGGAATTTCTCGCCCGCAGCCTTGTTTGCGCCGAACTGTTTCTCCATGCTCTGGCGCTTGACGGCCTGTGTCTTCTGCTGTGCAACCTGCTGCGCGATGTCCATTGTCATGAGCTGGTTCTTGCCGGTGGTGCCTGCGACGAATCCGGCCATGAAGTTCTTGAGGGAGATAGACTTGGTGGAGTCTTCGCCAAACACCTCTTCGTTGATGCCCTTGATCATCTGATTGGAGATCTGCTGGCCGATCTGGATGCCGGCATAGTATGCTGCCTTACCCTTATCGTCACCGGCATTGGCACCGTCGTTGAGTCCCTTGATGAACTGCTCCATGTACGTGGTGTCGATTCTCATGCGTCCTACCAAGAACTCTTTCAGCCCCTGGGTCTGGGAGAGACCGATGGCGTAGCTCATAGAGTCAACATCTGTTTTCAGGTTAGCTTTGGGGGTGGAGTTGCCGCAGGATGTGAATGCAGCAACCGCAATAGCCATGGCGGCTGCGAAAGTCAATTTTTTCATTTTTATAGTTTTTATTTAAATCACTTCGATCAATTCGACATCGAAAATCAAGGCTGCGTATGGAGGAATGGCGTTGCCGGCTCCCCGCTCGCCGTAACCGAGATGATAGGGGATGAAGAAGCGGTATTTGGCTCCTTCCTGCATAAGCTGCAGACCTTCCGTCCACCCGGCGATGACCTGGTTGAGGGGGAATGTGGCGGGCTCTCCGCGCAGTAAGCTGCTGTCAAAGACCGTTCCGTCGACGAGCATACCTTCGTAGTGGCACTTCACTTTGTCCGTTGCCTTGGGGCTTTTGCCATTCCCTTCCTTGAGCACCTGATACTGCAGCCCGCTGGGGAGCGTCTTCACGCCTTCCTTCCTGGCGTTCTCGGCGAGATAGGCTTCACCCTTCTCACGCATATCCTTGCCTTTTTCGGCATTGGCTGCCTGCTGTTTTGCCTCTTGCTCCTGAAAGAACTGCTGCACGATGGTCTGCGCTTCCTGATCGCCGATCTGCGGCTCTTTGGCTGCCAGCACGTCCTTGATGGCCTGCGAGAAATCGTCGATATTGAGACTGTTGGCACCCATCTCGTTCAACTGACGACCGATGCCGAGCCCTAAAGCGTAACTTACTTTATCCATATTGGTCTGTTTTCTTCTGATTAATAATGTGCAAAGGTAATATTATTTTGTATTAATATGGCAGCAATTGCAGAAAAATTGTTATTTTTGTGCATTATTAAGACAACGGCGGAGATGCACATCAGCAGGCGGTTGTCCATGCTCCGGAAATGGTCGCGCCTGACTTTGGGTCCTTCGGGCGTTGTCAGTTAAAAAGCTGAAGCTATGAAGAAGATTGTTTTTTTGACAGGTGCCGGCATGTCAGTAGAGAGTGGTTTCAAGACCTTTCGCGGCAGCGACGGGCTTTGGGAGAACTATCCGGTCGGGCAAGTGGCGTCACATGAGGGCTGGGAACGGGATCCCGGGTTGGTCAACAGCTTCTACAACATGCTGCGGAGGAAGCTTTTCGCAGCCCAGCCGAATGAAGGTCACCGTCTCATCCGTGACTTGGAGCGCGACTTTGAGGTTGCCGTGATCACGCAGAATGTGGACAACCTGCACGAGAAAGCCGGTTCCTCGCACGTGGTCCATCTGCATGGCGAGTTGGCGAAAGTGTGCTCCAGCCGGTCTCCATACGACGAACGGTTCGTCCGCACGCTGACGGAGGCCGATCCGGAGGTTGCTTCCGGCGCGCTCGCCGACGACGGTTCGCTGCTCCGCCCCTACATTGTTTTCTTCGGAGAGAGCGTCCCGAAGATGGACGAAGCGATCATCGAGACCGAGCAGGCGGATGTCTTCGTGATCGTGGGAACATCGCTGAACGTCTACCCGGCAGCCGGATTGGTGGCCTATGTACGGCCCGGCGTCCCGGTCTACCTGATCGATCCGGAACCTGTAACGGCCGCCGGGCGGCGGGATGTGGTCATGATCCGCAAGGGAGCCAGCGAGGGCATGCGCGAATTGTGCGGTCTGTTGAGGGCATAGGTCCCTCCCCTTGCGCCTTCCGAAAGGAGAGAGGCAAAGAAGAAATGGCAGCAGTGCCGGTCTGCCGTCAGTCCCGAAGCATGAACACAGCCGGCATCCGGAGGGATTTCCCTAATCAGAAATAGGAGAAATCCGCATCGCCCTTCCGCGCCGAATGTTTACTTTTGCATCAGCAATCAAAAATTGAAGCATGATGAAAAAGTTAATATTCTCGATGTTGACATTGCTGTTCACGGCAGCACCCGTGATGGCTCAGTATTATCCGAACGGCAAGCCGATCCCGCCCCGGCATCGTGCGGGCTATGGAAACTATCGTTACGGGATGAACAACTATGGCACCTACTACGGCTTCAGGATCGGTTTAGGGCTGTCGACGGTCAATTCCGACTCCCCCGTGCTTGATGCCACGGACGCAAAGACGGGCTTGAACGTGGGCTTCGCCATAGGTACGCAGCTGACAAGCATGGCTCCCCTCTACTTCGAATCGGGTCTTTACTACACGGAGAAGGGCGGCAAGAGTGTGTATAATAATGCGAAATTCACCTACGGACTCAACTACTTAGAGCTGCCCTTGCTGATCAAGTATCGCTATCAGGTCAGTCCCGACGTGAGCATCGACCCCTTCTTGGGCGGCTATTTCGCGTGCGGCGTGGGTGGAAAGATCAAGGACTATGCCCACCGGGAAGCCTACAGCAGCTTCGGCAGTGACTATCCCGACGCATTTGACCGCTATGATGCCGGGCTGAAAATGGGCTGCGGGGTCAGCTTCCAGATGCTTTATTTGGAGGCAAGCTATGACATCGGCTTGGCCAATGTGGGCAAGGACACGTTCGACGACACGCGTACGGGCTGCTTCAACCTGACCTTCGGCGTCAATTTCTGATGTTGCACGGGTTGTGAGACAGGTTGAGCCGGTCGACTGCCCGGCGAACATTAAATAATGAGTGAAAATCTTTTCGCCCGCAGATTTTGTTCTTTCGATTTTAAATGCTATATTTGCTGAAAAATAAAGGCTGCAAGATGGAAATCAGAAAGGCGACAACAGCAGACTGCGAATTGATCCACAAGATGGCGAAGGAGGTCTTTCCGCTGACCTATAGGGACATCATCACGGAGGAGCAAATAGACTTCATGATGGACTGGATGTACTCGGTGGAGAACCTGCACCGGCAGATGGAGCGCGAGGGACATGTCTACCTGATCGCCTATGACGGCGGACAGCCGACGGGGTATGTGTCCGTACAGCCGCAGGGACCGGACCTCTTTCATCTGCAGAAGATCTACGTGCTGCCGTCGCAGCAGCGTTCGGGCGCCGGAAAGTTCCTCTTCGAGCAGGCCGTCGCATACATCCGGCAGGTGCATCCGAAGCCTTGCACGATGGAACTCAATGTCAACCGGCACAACCCGGCATTGGGATTCTACGAGCACATGGGGATGAAGAAAGTGCGCGAGGGCGACTTCGACATCGGCAACGGATTCTTCATGAACGACTATATCATGTCATTGGACTTATCCTAAATATATTATCGCTATGATGCAGGAACTGATTGACACGCTGCACGTGGAGCAATGCTCCTTGGTGGTGCTGCATGAGGGAAACATCCGCACGTTCAACGGGCGCGGGGTGAGAAAACTGTACGACATCCTCAACGAAGAGCCGGAGCTGCTGCTCGATGCCAAATTAGCCGACAAGGCCATCGGGAGCACGGCCGCACGCACGATGGTCGAGGGCGGAGTGCATGAAGTCTACGCCGACGTCATCAGCGATCAGGCCTTCGACCTGCTGTCGGACGCGGGCGTAAAGGTGACGTATGAGAAGAAGGTAGACCACACGACGTTTCTCAAGATCTGGGAAAAGATGGGTGAGATCGCAGACTGACGGTCGGCCGCAGACACGGGACACGCGCCTCTCCGTGCTGTTCTCTCCTTGCCGGAGGGACAGACGGGAAGGCGCGTGACGTGTTTGCGGACGGCAGATCAGAACTTCGTGCTGCCGTCAACGTTGAAGATCGGCTCGTCGGTAGCGATGGAGTGGGGGTAGAACTGCACGGCACTGTCGTTCATCTTCGGATGCTGCTTGCCAAGCAGGTTGATCATCTCGGCGCCCGCCCAGATCACAGGGCCGTAGGCATGTGCGGCCGCCGGGCTCACGGGACGGTACATATAGAAGGCCGGATCAAATCCCATGCCGGTGCCGACACAGGTCCCCATGACGCGCCCGTCAGCCTCCACCGAAGACTCGACGGCGTGCCAGGCGAGCTGAACCACGGGTCCATAGGCGAGCGCATCCACCCATCCGCGATTGATGGCGTGGGCGATGCAATAGGTGTAGATGGCTGTTGCCGAACTTTCCTCATAGGAGTCGTTGCGGTCGAGCAGCTGATGCCAGAATCCGTCCTTGCCCTGCAGGGCGGCGAGACCCTGAATATGGCGCTGCAACAGGTCGAGGAGGAAGGGCCGGCCCTGATGGCCGGCAGGCAGCGCATCAAGCACTTCACAGAGCGTCAGCAGTGCCCAGCCGTTGGCGCGTCCCCAATAGAAGGCGGGATGAGGCGTCATCGCCTCCACCCAACCATGTCTGAAGAGATTGCGCTCGGGCACCCACATGCGCTCGGAGAATTGCTTCACCTGCCTGACGGCATCGTCATAGTAGCGGCTGTTGCGGCTGAAGCTGCCCATGTAGGCCGTGGCCGGAATGCCCATGAACATGTCGTCGAGCCAGAGCGTGTTGTGCTGGGGACGCGTGCGTGCATAGGTTCCGTCGGCCAGACGGTACACCTTATTAAATATATAGGATGAATAGTTGGCGATGAGACTGTCAAGTCGGAGCTGCGGATCGTCGAGGGAGGCCTTGATCATGGCCGCACAGATGGCGCCGCAGTCGTCGAGCGCGTGCGGGTCAACGACCTGCCGCATGTTGCCGATCACGCTTCCCTTCTTCTGATAGACCTTCCGGAAGTAGGGCGCAGCATCGCGAAGGAGGCGGAATCGGTCAGTGACGTAGGTCAGATAGGCCTTGTCACCGGTGGCCTTTGCAGCCGCGAGGCAGGCGCTGTAGGTCACGCCCCACTCGTAAGAGGTCAGTCTGAAGGTCCCGGAAGCCAACTGCGAGTGCTCGTCGACCTTCTTCAGGTTGGTCAGGGGCTGCCCTGTGCGCTTGTCGATGACCTGCGCCGGGGTGCACGCACTGATGTAACGGAGCACGCGGTCCATGGTTGCCTTCACGTCTTCGGTACGGGACACTCCGTAGGCAAGCCTGTAGTCAGGTTTGAGGAGGTGCAGCGGGGTGTTGCTGTCATTGATCTGCTGGGCCGTGGCACTGTAGGTCACGGCCGCAAAGATGATGGATAAGATTTGTTTATACATAGTTTTTAATTGATTTGGTAGGAGAGTCCGGTCGGGGCGGAGCATTTTTCTCCGCCCGCCGGAATATTGTTTTCGCATGTGTAAAGATCAGGCCTCCTGCTGCTTCGCGCCTAATCTGGCCTCTACGACGTTGACCACATAGTCGCCTAATTTCTCGCACTCCTGGATGAGATCCATATACATGGTGCTGATAGAGTAGGTGTACAGGTTGTTGTTGACATCCTTGATGTTCTGGCTCTTTAGCTGATTGCGATAGTTGTTGATCTCGTTTTCGATGTTGAAAGACCTGTTGAAGTCGATGCGTTCATGGGGTGTGGTGAGCATGAGGTTCATCTGTGTGAGTGCGTCATCTGTCAGTTCGAACATCTGGTGGATGTGTTCATACTGCTGTTCGGTGAAGTCTTCCTTACCCGCCATCTTGCGGTTGATGGTTCGGGCCATGTTGTAACAAGAATCTCCGATGCTCTCTATTTCGGATATTTCGCGCAACATGGCACGGATTTTGGCCTTTGTGTCGTCGCTGAGATGAGCGTCAGAGACCTTGTTGAGGTAGTTGGCGATCTCGATTTCCATATTGTCGCTGATGCCTTCATATTTCTCAATGCGCGAGAAAAGTTTTACGAACTTGTTCTGGTCGCGCTCTCCGAGCAGTTCCGTCACCATGCCAAACATCCGCTTCATGCGCTCGGCGAAGCTCTGGACCTCCTTTTGAGCCTCGAGAACCGACAGTTCCGGTGTCTTCATGATGCCCACTTGGATAAAGCGAAGGCGGAATTCGTCTTCGTCTCCATTGCCCTTTCCCTTACTCTTAATGATGGAGCAAACCACCTTCTCCATCTGCGGGATGAACCAGATGAGCAAAGCCGTATTGGTGACATTGAAGCAGGTGTGGAAGGCCGCGAGCACAATGGGCAGAATGGTCGCACGCTGTGCCACGGTGTAACCGATGCCCTCCGGGTCGTAGCCTACTAATCTGCACACCATACCCACAAAGGGATAGAACAGCAGCATGACCCAGACGACGCCGAAGACATTGAACAGCAGGTGTGCGAAGGCAGCTCGTCGGGCTTGGGTGTTTGCGCCTAAGGCGGCTAAGTTGGCTGTGGCCGTGGTACCGATGTTCTCACCCATCACCAGCGCAATGCCCAAATAGATAGGGAGTACGCCCGTCGAGCAGAGCATGATGGTGATGGCCATGACTGCCGCAGAGCTCTGCACGATGCAGGTGATGACGGTTCCGATGAGCAGGAAGATAAAGATGGTGAAATGGCTTTTGGTGTCGAACGATGAGAAGAAGCTGATCGCGTCGGCGTTGTGGGCCAGATCAAGAGCCTTCCCGGCGTTGCTCAGAAGAACCAGCGAGAAGAACAAGAAGGCGATGCCGAATAGAAAATCGCCCACGTAACGGCTGCGCTTGGTGTAGATGAGAATGATGCCGATGAAGAAAGCCGGGAAGACCGCCATCGTCAGATCGACATTGTAGCCTAAGGACATGATCCATGCGGTGAGCGTGGTGCCGATGTTCGCACCCATGATGACGGAGATGGCCTGGGCTAAGGTGAGCAGTCCGGCATTCACAAAACTCACCGTCATGACAGTGGTGGCTGATGAAGACTGCACGGCACAGGTGATGAACATGCCTGTGATCAGGCCGGTGAAACGATTGGTTGTCATTGCTCCGAGGATGTGGCGCAGTTGTGAACCGGCCATCTTCTGCAATGCTTCGCTCATCACTTTCATTCCATAAATGAGGAGTGCCAGTGAACCTAAGATCTGTAAGAAGATGACAATGTAATTTCCATTCATAGGAATTATGGATTTAATAGTGGATAAGCGAGCGGAGAAGTGTATGAAACCAACGTGTCAGTATCATCAGGCTGGAGGCCTCGGACACCACTGGCACATGGAGAATAGGATGTTGCGTAGCCGACATCAGGCAGCAGGACGCCTCCTCGGAAGGAGTTCGCTGACGGCTCGGATTGATGAGCAACCCCAAGATAGAAATGACAAATCGACATGTTTTTTAACTATTTGTAATGTCACTTTGTTGGTAGATTGCAAAACATTGTCTATCTTTGGCATGGCATTGTCACATCAACGCCACTGTCATAGCAATGAAACAGATGATACAAATCCGTTGCAAAAATAATAAAAAAAGTCAAGAAGTCCGCATCGGAAGCACGCTTTCTGATGTTTTTCGTGAATTTAATCTCCGGATGTCTTATGGTCCCATCAGTGCCAAGGTGAATAATGTGGTTGAGGGAATGCACTATCGTCTCTATCACAATAAGGACGTGGAGTTCCAGGATCTCCGTTCTCCGTCGGCCTCGCGGGTCTATACGCGGACCCTCTTCTTTGTGCTCTGCAAGGCCATCCACGATCTTTATCCGGGATCGGAAGTGGTGATTGACATCCCCGTATCCAACGGCTATTACGTCGATCTGCAGATCGGGCACAAGGTGGAGCGGCAGGATGCGGATGCCATCCGTACCCGCATGCAGGAGATCATTGACGCTCATATCCCTGTCCGACGCTTCGAAACGCCGACCGAAGCAGCCGTCCGGATGTTCCGCGAGAAAGGTGACGAGGCCAAGGTGAAGCTCCTTGAAAGCATCGGATCGCTCTACACGACCTACTATCAGATTGATGACTATGTGGATTATTACTATGGTGCCTTGCTGACCGACACGTCCAAGCTTTATCTCTTCGGGCTTGAGCCTTACTATGACGGGCTGCTTCTGCGCATCCCCTCATTGAAGGATCCCTCGCGGTTGGACGAGATGACGCAGCAGGACAAGATGTTCGAGATTTTCCAAGAGCATCACCGTTGGCAGGATATCATGGGTGTTCGGACCGTGGGTGATCTCAACCGGGCCATTAAAGCCGGTCACGTGACCGACCTGATCAATGTCTGCGAGGCGCTGCAGGAGAAGAAAATATCCCGCATAGCAGACGAGATCGCGAGCCGAAAGGACGTGAAGGTGGTGCTGCTGGCCGGACCTTCGTCATCCGGAAAGACCACTACGTGCAAGCGGTTGTCCGTCCAGCTGTTGGCGAATGGCATCCGTCCGCTCCAGATAAGCCTCGATGACTACTTCGTCGACCGTGAGTTCACTCCGCTGGATGAGGCCGGAGAGATGGACTACGAGAGTCTCTATGCGCTCAATATTCCGCTTATCAATCAGCAGTTCAACGCGCTTTTCAAAGGCGAAGAGGTCGAGTTGCCCAAGTATAACTTCCAAACAGGCAAGAGCGAACGCAGCGGGCAGAAGCTCCGGATGAACGAGCACAACGTGCTGATCGTGGAAGGCATCCATGCCTTGAACCCGGAATTGACGGCCCAGATACCCGAGCAGCAGAAGTTTCGTGTGTATGCTTCGGCCCTGACGACGATTCTGCTTGACGACCACAACTATATTCCCACGACGGATAACCGTCTGCTCCGGCGCATCATCCGCGACTACAAGTACCGCGGCGTGGATGCCCAGAGCACCATCAAGCGATGGCCCAGCGTCCGTGCAGGTGAAAACAAGTGGATCTTCCCCTATCAGGAGAATGCCGATGTGATGTTCAATACGGCCATGTTATTTGAGCTGGCCGTCATCAAGCAGCAGGCTGAACCGCTGCTGGAGCTGGTTCCCGAGAATTGCGAAGAGTACAGTGAAGCCTACCGCCTGCGCAAGTTCCTCCGCTATTTTCAGCCCATTCCCAACCGCCAATTGCCTCCGACGAGCCTCTTGCGGGAGTTTTTGGGCGGGTCGTCCTTTAAATATTGATAAAAGAAAGTATAAATATCCGTTTTATATTTTGCAGGTTCGATATTAATTCCCATCTTTGCAGTCGTTAACTTAATAATCTTTCAAAGCGTCCAAATTATATGGCAGAAGAATTAGAAGTGAAGGAACTGGATCAGGTCGTGGTCCGTTTCTCGGGTGATTCCGGCGATGGTATGCAACTCGCCGGTACGATCTTTTCTACCGTGTCGGCGACAGTCGGCAACGGTATTTCAACGTTTCCGGACTATCCTGCGGACATCCGTGCGCCGCAAGGGTCACTGACGGGTGTGTCAGGTTATCAGGTCCATATCGGATCAGGCCGTGTCTACACGCCCGGCGATCAGTGTGACGTGCTCGTGGCAATGAACGCCGCAGCCCTTAAAACGCAGTACAAGTTTGCCAAACCGCAAGCTACAATCATCATTGACACCGACAGTTTCGGCGCCTCGGATCTCAGGCGGGCCGAGTTCAGCACAGACGACTATCTGCTGGAACTGGGCATTGACCCCGACCGGGTTGTCGCCTGCCCCATCACGAGGATGGTCAAGGATTGCCTGAAGGATTCAGATCTCGACAACAAATCTGTCCTCAAGTGCCGCAACATGTTTGCCTTGGGCCTCGTATGCTGGCTTTTCAACCGCGAACTGTCGCTCGTTGAGAACTTCTTACGCGACAAGTTCGCCAAGAAGCCACAGCTGGCGGAGAACAATATCATGGTGGTCAACGCCGGTTATGACTATGGACACAATGTCCATGCCGGCGTTCCGGCCACCTATCGGATCGACTCCAAGGTGAAGGAACCGGGCCGATACATGGACATCACGGGCAACAAGGCGACCGCTTACGGGCTCATCGCCGCTGCCGAACGGGCCGGACTGAAGCTCTACCTCGGCTCCTCCCCCATCACGCCGGCCCCGGATATCCCGCCCGAACTCTCCCAGCACAAGTCGCTGGGCGTCATTACGGCCCAGTGTGAGGATGAGATCTCGGGCTGCGCAAGTGCCGTCGGCGCCTCCTTCGCCGGTGCCTTGGCCGCCACATCGACATCCGGACCGGGCATCTGCCTGAAGTCCGAGGCCATCAACCTGGCCGTCATCGACGAGCTCCCGCTTGTTGTCATCGACGTGCAGCGTGGCGGACCGTCCACCGGACTGCCCACCAAGAGCGAACAGACCGACCTTCTGCAGGCGCTCTATGGCCGCAACGGCGAAAGCCCGATGCCCGTCATCGCCGCCGTCAGCCCCACTGACTGCTTCGATGCAGCATACATGGCGTCGAAGATCGCATTGGAATATCTCACGCCCGTCATCCTGCTGACCGACGCGTTCATCGCCAACGGATCAGCCGCATGGAAACTTCCCGACATCAACAAGCTGCCCAAGATCCGCCCGCACTACGTGACCGACGCGCAGAAATACAAGTATACGCCCTACAAACGCGATCCGAAGACCAACGCCCGCTACTGGGCGGTCCCCGGAATGGAAGGCTATCAGCACATCTTGGGAGGACTGGAGAAGGACGGCGAGACGGGTGCGATCTCGACAGAGCCTGAAAACCACGACCGCATGGACCACCTCCGGTTTGAGAAAGTGGCCGGGATCAAGGTGCCGGACCAGGAAGTTCAAGGCGACAAAGACGACGCCGAACTGCTCATCGTGGGCTTCGGGAGCACCTACGGACACCTCTATACGACGATGGAAGAACTGCGGAGGCGCGGCCATAAGGTCGCTTTGGCCCAGTTCAAGTATATCAATCCGCTGCCCAAAAACACGCCCGACGTGCTGCTGAAATACAAGAAGGTGGTGGTCGCAGAGCAAAACCTCGGCCAGTTGGCCGCATTGCTCCGCATCCGAATCAACAACTTTGCGCCCTATCAGTTCAATCAGGTGAAAGGACAGCCATTCGTTGTCAGCGAGTTGGTCAGCGAATTCGAGAAGATCATCAAGTCTCCAGGCCGTTCGGGAAAGACCTATGAAGACAACATCATCTAACCATTACCGGAGGAAACAATCATGACAAACCAATATACAGCACAAGATTTCAAGAAGGGACAGCCCAGATGGTGTCCCGGTTGTGGTGATCACTTCTTCCTGTCCAGCCTCCATAAGGCCATGGCAGAATTGGGGATCCCGCCCTACGAGACAGCCGTGATCAGCGGTATCGGCTGCTCCAGCCGCCTTCCTTACTATGTCAACACCTACGCCATGCAGACCATTCACGGCCGGGCAGCCGCAGTTGCCACCGGCATCAAGGTGGTCAACCCCGGACTGACCGTATGGCAGATCAGCGGAGACGGGGACGGACTGGCCATCGGAGG
>JALFRV010000078.1 GCA_022778905.1 Prevotella sp.
ATGCTTAAAAATTTGGTCATACACCGAAAAAGCATTAAATTTGCATCTCAGATTGTCCTATGGTGTAATGGTAGCACAACAGGTTTTGGTTCTGTTTGTAGTGGTTCGAATCCGCTTAGGACAACCAAATGGCGCCCACAAGCATTGATATTCAATGGTTTGCGGGCGCTGTTTTTATTTTATCCAATTAAGAGACATATCGCGCAGGCCTCGCGGATGACAGATATGGTGGAACCTCCCCATGCCCTACCGGGCGCAGGGGGTTACGCTGCTGCGGACACCTGACAGCCGTGGGGGCGGACCTGCGCATCCGTCCATAGGAGCCTCCCCCGGCCCCTCCGAGGAGCGGGGAGCCGATCCATGCCAAAGGCAAATTCGATATTGTGCCTCTCCCTCCCTGTCGAGAAGGCCGGGGTGGGTCCTTTACGGGCGGATGCGCAGGTCCGCCCCCACGGCTGTCAGGTGTCCGCAGCATCTGCTCTCCTCCCATCGGAGAGGCATAGGAGACACCCCTCGGCTTACCGCTTGATAATCAATGCGTTGGCAGAGCATAGCTTTCGGCGGCCGAAAACATACATATGGACGGCCGAAAGCATAGCTCCGGGCCGCCGAAAGCATAGCTCTGCGCCGGGCATATGATTCGTCCGTGAAATCCGCATCATTTTCGGGCCTCACAGGCATGGTTTTCATGGCTGTTGAAGATGATGGTCATACGCCTTTGGCAGGATCATTCTGCGCGTTCCGGACATTCATTTGTCATGGGTCAAATCCAGCGTAGGGGCGGATCGGCGTATCCGTCCGCAAGGGGCGACCAACAGGAGCGCAGGCTTCTAACCTGCGTCATTCGGTGGGCCTTGTGCCCGCCCGCACGGGGCGAAAGCGACCCCTCCGAATGGCGGGTGTGACTCTCCGAGGTGGGCATTCATCGCTTCCCCGGCTCCCTCATGATATCAAAGTACTTCCGGAGGACTAAGTATGAGATGATGCGTTCACGCTTGCGGTCGCGGAACCGGGCCACCCAGGCGTGGGCATTGTGTATGATCTGCTCGGCCTCGTCGGGATGGTCGATGTAGTGTTGGATGCGTTCCTCAAGATCGGAGAAATCGGGTGCGATCTCGATGTAATGGACATTAGGTTTCAGAAGACCCTCCATGAACCACGTTTCACAGGTGGGTCGCGGCATGACTGCAATCGAGTTGGACGACATGACCCACTTTAAGTTGCTCGCTACATCATTGCCTTCGAGCGCCATGATGAACTTATAGTCAAGGTGTTCGCCGATGGTGAGCTTTTCGGTATGCCACTTTGGATAAGCCGTGTCAATGACACCAATGTCGCAGAGCGGATGACCGAAATAGCGACTGACAAACAGATAGCGGTTGCGTTTGAGGTCTGTGCCGCCGTCTTGGCCGATCAGTCCGCGGAAGATCACCATGTTTTTCTTTTCCCGGAACGGTTTCCGGTCTTTGACGAAAAGAAAATGACGCACCCGGTCGAGCTTCATGAGCACTGAGCAGGCGTTGTCTTCGACGAGCGGACGACTCTTCACGATCGACGGCACGGCAGGCACATGAACGATGTCGCCGGGCAATAAGCACCAGCGGGATGACGGTGGAAAGCATCGCGCATACCGGTAAGCGTCGAGATAGTAGACCTTCTGCCCGGTCATCGGCTGATCCTTCAGGGCGACCGACTCTCGACGGAAACGCTCGCGATCGATGTCGGCTACCGTGTCGAGACGGTTGTAATAGGCCACGCGTTGCATGATTTCGTCACGGTCGGGGCGACGTTCCCACGACCGCAGATCCCGCCGGCAGCACGCCCGCAGGATGAAACGGGGAGCACGAATGTGCAGGTAGGAACTGACATAATAGGCCAGTTTGGAGTTCTTACCGCTGTGCAGGATGTAGTAGAGTTTGCGTGGACAATGCATGTTGTAGGTCTTTGGATGCAAAAATAGGCATTAATCTTGATAAAAGAAGCAGCCTTCAACTGTTTTTTCCACCTTATCCGCCCATCACTTCATGATAGAACGCCAAGTATGCGCGGGCGATCTTCTCCGGCGAGAAGCGCTCGATGACGTCCGCGCGGATTACGTTTGGATCGTAGACACGACCCATTGCCGTGCGGATTCCGGCCTCCAAGGCCTCTGAAGTGAATGCTTCGCAGCGCACGCCGGTGGCAGGCGTGATCAGCTCTTCGGTACCACTGCAGGGGAAGGCGATGACCGGGAGCCCGCAGGCCATAGCTTCCAGCGGCACTTGGGCAAAGTTCTCCTTCGTGCTCGGCAGGCAGAAATAGTCGGCAGCCGACAACTTCCACGACTGGTCATCAGGACGCAGCGTCGGCCCTAACTCAATGACGTTGGGCCAAGAGCGGCGCGGATGGCTGCGGTTGCGGCCGATGGCGAGGATGCGGAAGGCGGGGTCGATGCGCCATAACGTTTCGGAAAGCACGTCTAAACCCTTGCGCGGCTCGTC
>JALFRV010000083.1 GCA_022778905.1 Prevotella sp.
AGAACGCCTCGGAGGGCTACGTGAAGGAACAACTGAAGCAGACAAAGGTCAGCACTGACGTCGACGCACACTACACGGCGCAAGACTGGGACGGCTTCCAGAAACTCGTACAGGCATCGAACATCCAGGACAAAGATGTCATCCTGCGCGTCCTCTCGATGTATAAGGATCCGGAAGAGCGTGAATCCCAGATCCGCAACATGAGCGAAGCGTTCCGCGAACTGGCTGACGGGATCCTGCCGGAGCTGCGCCGTTCGCGTCTGATCATCAACTACCAGACCGTCGGGCGCAGTGATGAGCAGATCAAACAGACCTACGCCGAAGCACCCACAAAGCTGAACGTGAACGAGATGCTGTACGCAGCGACCCTCGAGAGCAATCCTGCGAAGAAGAAAGAGATCTATCAGCGCGCAGCCGAATACTTCGACAAGGACTACCGCGCCTACAACAACTTGGCCGTGATGGCATTCAACGAGGGCGACGAAGCTACGGCAAAGACTTACATCGCACGTGCCCTGCGCCTCGATCCGAAGGCTCCCGAGCCACAGGCAAACCTCGGATTGATCGCCCTGAAGAACGGTTCGCTGGCTGAAGCCGAGAACTATTTGGCCAACGCCATTGACGCCAACGGCTTCGGCGAGGCACTTGGGAACCTCAATATTGCTAAAGGCAACTACGCCGCAGCTGTCGAAACCTTCGGCGATTCCAATTCTAACAGCGCCGCGCTGGCTCAAATGCTGAACAAAGATTATGAATCTGCAAAGGCCACATTGAAGCGCGTGAAGAACGCCGACGCAATGACGAGCTACCTGCACGCCATCATCAGTGCGCGGCAGGGCAACAGCTACGCTGCCAACTCTTACCTTCAGGAAGCGCTCCAGAAAGATCCGACGCTGGCAGACTATGCCGCCAACGACCTGGAATTTGCATCCATCCGGAAATAATGAGCAAATATCTCACACTCTTTTGGCTCACGCTGGTTTTGGTGTCGTGCGGAACGGGCAACGATCAATTCAGTATCGAAGGTCGTCTCCGCCACCTCAACCAGGGTGAGTTTTACATTTACAGCCTCGCGGAAGGCATTGACGGCTGCGACACCATCAAGGTGGAGAACGGCCGTTTCACGTATGAGCTTCCCTGTCAGAAGCCGATGACGCTCGTCATTGTGTTCCCCAACTTCTCCGAGCAACCTGTCTTTGCGGAGCCGGGCGAAGCCGTTACCATCAGCGGAGACGCCTCGCTGCTCAAGGAGATGACCGTCAAGGGCACGGAAGACAATGAACTCATGAACGACTTCCGACAGCAGACCGCGAGCGCTTCACCACCTGAAATGGCCACATTTGCGGCCCGTTTCATCGAGGACCATCCCGAATCGCCGGTCAGCGAATATCTTCTCCGGAAATATTTCATCGTCTCCGTCAATCCCAAGTACCAGAAAGCGCGCCAGCTCATCGGCCTTATCGCCAAGGCGCAGCCCAAGAACGGCATGACCGTCCGCCTGACGAGGCAGCTCGACGCACTGTCCAAAAGCTCCGTGGGGCATCCACTTCCCGCCTTTAAGGCTTACGGCATCAACGGCGAGACGATCAATAAGTCCACCTTCGACAAGGCTTCTTACGGGCTCATCACGGTCTGGGCGTCGTGGAGCTACGAGAGTATGGACATCCAACGTGAGTTGCAAAGCGTCTCCAAACGGTCGCACGGACAGCTGAAGATTGTCAGTGTCTGCGTCGATGCGAGCAAGAAGGAATGCCGGGAGACGCTGCGGCGCGACTCGGTCAGCTGGCTTACCGTCTGCGATGAGCAGCTCATGGAAAGCCCCACATTGCATGCCCTCGGCCTCGGCCAAGTGCCTGACAACATCCTGCTCCATAACGGAAAGATCATCGCACGCAACCTCCCGAAAGAGGAACTGCAGAAGAAGCTCGTCCAACTCTTCCCCTGATCCGGCCGTGAGGGAGACAGCGACCGGAGACGCTTTCATTCTCCGGACTAACCTTCAATCTGAAAAGGCGTCATCATATGCTGGTCAAGACATTTTGCGCAGCCGTCAATGGACTTGAGGTAACAACCATCACCATTGAGGTAAGCCTCAACAAGGGAGTCGTCTATCATCTCACCGGACTCGGCGACGAAGCCGTCCGCGAGAGCAAGGACCGCATTGCGGCGGCCATGCAGTATAGCGGATTCCGGTTCCCCGTCGCTGATATCACCGTCAATCTGGCACCTGCCGACCTCCGCAAAGAGGGCAGCAGCTTCGACCTCCCGCTCGCCATCGCCATCCTGGCGGCCAACGCCAGCATCGAGACTGACCGGCTGCGCGACTACATGATGGTGGGTGAGCTGAGCTTGGACGGCCGACTGCAGCCCGTCAAAGGCGCCCTCCCGATCGCCATCCGCGCCCGAAAGGAGCACTTCAAAGGGCTCATCGTGCCGCGCGCCAATGTCCGCGAGGCCGCCGTGGTCAATGATCTCGACGTCTACGGCATGGGCTCCATGACCGAGGTGATCCAGTTTCTGACCGGGCAGAAGGCCTTCGAGCCCACGGTCATCGACACCCGCAAGGAGTTCTACGAGCATCAGTACACCTTCGATCTCGACTTCGCCGACGTGCGGGGACAGGAGAATGTGAAGCGCGCATTGGAGGTGGCGGCTGCCGGCGGACACAATCTGATCATGACGGGACCGCCGGGAAGCGGCAAGTCGATGATGGCCAAGCGCCTCCCGACGATCCTTCCGCCGCTTACGCTTGCCGAAAGTCTCGAGACCACACAGATCCACTCCATTGCCGGAAAGATCTCCAAGGACACCTCACTCATATCCCAACGGCCCTTCCGCGCACCCCATCACACCATCTCGGAGGTGGCCCTCGTCGGCGGCGGAGCGACGCCCATGCCCGGCGAGATCAGTCTGGCGCACAACGGAGTGCTGTTCACCGACGAACTGCCCGAATACAACCGTCACACGCTCGAGGTGCTCCGACAGCCGTTGGAAGACCGGCGCATCACCATCAGCCGGGCCAAATACACGGTGGAGTATCCCTGTTCGTTCATGTTTGTGGCCAGCATGAATCCCTGCCCTTGCGGCTACTACGGCGACCCGACGCACCATTGCGTCTGCACGCCGGGCCAGATCCAGCGCTACATGTCAAAGATCTCCGGTCCGCTCATGGACCGCATCGACATTCAGGTCGAGATCACTCCCGTGCCCTTCCGCGACATCTCGAAGGCACAGCCGGGCGAACCGAGCGCCGCTATCCGCAACCGTGTCATCGCCGCGCGCGCCATCCAGACCGAACGGTTCAAGGAGGTGAAAGGCGTTCACTGCAACGCACAGATGAGCGAACGCCAGATCCACCGCTTCGCCGAGCCTGACGAAGCCGGCATAGAGATGCTCCGGACAGCCATGGAAAGGCTGCATCTGAGCGCGCGGGCCTATAGCCGCATCCTGAAGGTAGCACGCACCATCGCCGACCTCGCCGCGTCGCCGGCCGTGCTGCCCGAACATCTTGCCGAGGCCATCGGCTACCGCCACCTCGACCGCGGCGACTGGGCGGAGCGCGGATACCGATAAAATCTTCCCCATTATGCATATCATCACCAATCCCATCCGACGGCTCACCTTGCTGCTCCTGCTCACGGTGACGCTCACGACAGGCGCCCAGGGCGAGTGGAACGACTACAGCCTCAGCGACAGCATCGTGCGCTACCAGGGGCAGGTGCTGCCCGATGCCGACGCCGCCACGTTCCGCGAGTTGGGCTTCGGCTATGCCAAAGACCGCTACAATGTCTACCGTCACGGCGAGATCCTTGAGTTTGTCGACCCCTCTACGTTCCGTGTCGATGCCCGGTTCACGCGCCGTCACAGGCTCGGAACGTCTCCGCAGCCCCCGCGCACCGCTGCCACGGAGCGGCCGACGACGCACAAGGCCACAGCCGAAAGCCCGACGAAGCGGACCGGCACGATCGATCTGCTCGGCAGCTTAGGGCCTGACGAGAGCGGCGAATACAAGGTGTCGGCCGGCCGCGTGACCTATGAGGGCCAACCGGTGAAGGGCGCCGACGCCGCCACCTTTGAAGTCCTCAAGGCCGGCTATGCCCGCGACCGCCGCGCAGCCTACTATCACGGCCGCCGCATCCGCAACGCTCTCGGCGGCAGGCGATTCCGTTACCTGACCGACGACTATGCCACCGACGGCGTCCGGACCTACTTCAAGGGCAACGAGGTGAGCCGCGACTGACCGCCGAAGCCTCCCTGCGCCCATCCCTTCCGGACGCACTCAGCCGGCCGAGGGACAATTTTCACAAGTCGTTGATTATCATATGGTTTATACGTATGTCCAAAACGGCCTGCGCAGAGCTATGCTTTCGGCCGTCCATATGATAGCTCCGGGCGCTCCAAAGCATAGCTTTCGGCCGCCCGGAGCATAGCTCTGCGCCAGCCATAGTTATCATCCCGTTTCGGTACCCCTCACGAGTGCTTCCACCGAAGCCCGAAAGCACACTTCCGGGACCATTTTTCCGCCCCGTCCCGCGCATCCCTCCACCGCTTCCCCGTCATCCTTCCCATAAGCCGGCCAAATCTCTCCAGACAGCCCTGTGCATGGATATTTTCCCGGCAAAAACACCATATCTCGATAATATTTCGTATTTTTGCACGCAGAAGCAATTATCGACAAACAAATGGAAAACAAGAAATTCAAGCGCACCACCGTCACTGCGGCCCTGCCCTATGCCAACGGCGGTGTCCACATCGGCCACCTGGCCGGCGTGTATGTGCCGTCCGATATCTACGTCCGTTATCTCCGTCTGAAGAAGGAGGACGTCATCTTCATCGGCGGAAGCGACGAGCACGGCGTGCCCATCACGCTCCGCGCCAAGAAGGAAGGATGCACCCCGCAGGACATCTGCGACCGTTACCACAAGCTGATCAAGGACTCTTTCGCCGAGTTCGGCATCTCCTTCGACATCTACAGCCGCACCACGTCGAAGATTCACCATCAGTTCGCGGCCGACTTCTTCCGCAAGCTCTACGACGACGGCAAGCTCGTCGAACAGGAAACCGAGCAATACTATGACGAGGAAGCCCACCAGTTCCTCGCCGACCGATACATCATGGGCACCTGTCCCCATTGCGGCAACCCCGGCGCTTACGGCGACCAGTGCGAGAAGTGCGGCTCCGACCTCTCGCCGATGGAGCTCATCGAGCCTCACTCGACGATCTCCGGGTCGAAGCCCGTGATCAGGAAGACGCGCAACTGGTATCTTCCGCTCAACGAATATCAGGACTGGCTGAAGCGCTGGATACTCGAAGGCCACCAGGAATGGCGGTCCAACGTCTACGGACAGTGCAAGAGCTGGCTCGACATGGACCTGCAGCCGCGTGCCATGACGCGCGACTTGGACTGGGGGATCCCCGTTCCCGTGGAGGGCGCAGAGGGCAAGGTGCTCTACGTCTGGTTTGATGCGCCCATCGGATACATCAGCAACACGAAGGAATTATGCGACGCCGACCCCGACCGCTGGGGCTCCTGGCAGCAGTGGTGGCAGGACTCCGACACCCGCCTGGTCCACTTCATCGGCAAGGACAACATCGTCTTCCACTGCCTGATCTTCCCCACCATGCTCCGGGCACACGGCGACTACATCCTCCCCGACAACGTTCCGGCCAACGAATTCCTCAACCTCGAGAACGACAAGATCAGCACCTCGCGCAACTGGGCCGTATGGCTCCACGAGTATCTCGTCGACTTTCCCGGCAAGCAGGACGTGCTCCGCTATGTCCTCACCGCCAACGCGCCGGAGACGAAGGACAACAACTTCACCTGGAAAGACTTCCAGGAGCGCAACAACAGCGAGCTCGTTGCCATATACGGAAACTTCGTCAACCGCGCCCTCCAGCTGACCAAGAAATACTGGGACGGCATCGTTCCGGCCTGCGGAACACTCCTCGACGTCGACCGTCAGGCCATCCAGGAGTTCAAGGACGTCAAGGACAAGCTCGAGACTTACCTCGACGCGTTCAAGTTCCGCGAAGCTCAGAAAGAGGCGATGAACCTCGCCCGCATCGGCAACCGATACATCACCGAGTGCGAGCCGTGGAAAGTGTGGAAGACAGACCCCGCACGCGTCGAGACCATCCTCAACATCTCCCTCCAGCTCGTGGCCAACCTCGCCATCGCCTTCGAGCCTTTCCTGCCCTTCTCGAGCCAAGATCTGCGCACCATGATCAACATGGAAAGCTTCGAATGGGGGCAGCTCGGAAGCACCGATCTGCTCCGCGCCGGCCATCAGCTGGCCGAACCGCACCTGCTCTTCGAGAAGATCGAAGACGACACCATCCAGCTCCAGCTCGACAAGCTCGAAGCCACGAAGAAGGCAAACGAGGCCAATGCCGCTGCCGACAACTATCAGGCGGCACCCGTGAAGGACATCATCGCCTTCGACGAATTTGAGAAGTTGGACATCCGCGTCGGCCATGTCAAGGCCTGCGAGAAGGTGAAACACAGCAGCAAACTGCTCCGCTTCACCATCGACGACGGCTCCGGGCACGACCGGACCATCCTCTCCGGCATCGCCAGATACTATCAGCCCGAAGACCTCACGGGCCGCGACGTGCTCTTTATCGCCAACCTCGCGCCCCGCACGATGATGGGCATCAAGAGCCAGGGCATGATCCTCTCGGCCGAAAACGCGGACGGCACCCTCAGCGTCACGACCACCCTCGGCACCGTGAAGCCTGGTTCGCAGGTGAAATGACAGCCGGATCGGAAAACAGGAAATAAGGACCGGGGAAGTGGGCATGCTCCACTTCCCCGACCTTGAGTGGCTTTCCTTGGAGCCTCAATCGCCCGTCCATGATCAACGAACAAGTATATGAGCGTCTCTTCAGGGACAACTATGCGAAACTCTACTATTTCGCATACGACTTTGTCGGCGATATAGACATTGCAAGAGATATCGTCAGCGATGTCTTCGTGATGGTTTGGGACAAAAGGAATGAAATGGATCCGGGCAGCAACCTGCCCGGCTACCTCTACAAGAGTGTCAGAAACAAATGCCTGAACCACCTCCAACGCACTCCCCATGACTTGCACTTCAATGACCTGATCGAACTTTCGCTGAAAACAGAAGACACAGACCAACTGCTCCAAATGGAAGACCGCATAGCCGAGATGAACGTCGTCATCGACGGAATGTCGCCCCGGACGCGCCACGTACTGCAGGAATGCTATTACAACAATCACTCTTACCGGGAGGTGGCCGACGCGCTCGGCATCACCGTTGACGGCATCAAGAAGCATATCGTCAAGGCAATGGCCCTGCTGAGAGACCACTTTAATGTGAAAAAACAAAAAAAATGATACCCTTTCCGCAGTGTCGGGGTATTATAGGAAGAGATGTCCTCATGACACGAAAGGCTGATCCATCCAGAACTGACATGGACGAAGAAAGAAACGAAGACATGCGGCAGATGCCTGACAGGCGCGAACAGCTCGACCTGCGACGGGCCTTTGTACGCCGGAACATAGCCGTTCCGGATACAGACGCGGCATGGCAGCAGGTGAAAGACCGGACACGCATGGAGGTTACAGACGCTGAAAACCGCCGCCGCGCATCATGGCGGCAACTTGTGCTTGCCATCGGCGCTGTCGCTGCAGGCATCCTCGGGTTCGTCCTGTTGATTCGTCCTTCAGGCCAGGAAGCCACCCCCCGTCAGGTGTTCACTGCCAACCGGGAAACGCAGGCCATCACGGTGACCGCCGACGGACAGCCGTATGCGGTCAGCAAACCGGCCATCAGCTTTTTCAAGACAAACGCATCCGGCACAGTGCATGACATGGCCGTCAGCACGTCACGCGGCAAGGACTGCCGCCTGACACTGCCCGACAGTTCAACGGTGTGGCTCAACGCGGAGAGCAAAATCGAGTTTCCGGAACGGTTCACAGGCAACGAACGCCGGGTGAAAGTGATCGGAGAGGCCTACTTTGAAGTGAAGAAGGATGCCCGCCGGCCCTTTATCGTCGAGGCAAACGCCCTTCAGGCCACCGTTCTCGGAACCTCTTTCAACGTGCGCGCTTATGACGAAGCAAAGACAGAGGTCGCCCTCGTCGAAGGCAGCATCAAGGTGACCGGCGGCGGAAGCAGTCTGCTCATCCGTCCGGGACAGCAGGCTGTCATGCAGGCAGGACATCCGCTGCAGGCGGCCGACATAGACGTCTACCCGCTGATCCAATGGAAGGACGGCCTCTTCTATTACGACAACATGCCCCTGAAGAATATCATGCAGGACATGGGACGATGGTACAACATCAACATCGTTTTCGAGAACCCGCAGAAGATGTCTGTCAACCTGCACTTTGTTGCCGAACGCGCCTCCTCCCTGCCGGACATGATCCGCTGCCTGAATGCGCTGGAAGTGGCCGTGTTTACGGTCGAAGGCAATGCCATCGTAGTCAGGTAGGCCGACGCCACGCAGTTTCTCCACCCCCGCCCCCGATGATGCGCCTGCGCCGCAAAGGCCACATCTGAACCCGTCATACGTATTCACGCTTTGCCAGTACCGGCATTTTTCAGGCCCGGAGCCACCGTCTGGGCACGGCCGGACAATGGTTTCCGAGCCTCTGCAACATCCTGTCCTGCAACGATCCACGCACAGCTGCAACCGGAGGACAATGCCGTTCGCGCCTCATATTGATATTTTTTTTGCATTTTCCAGTACCCTTTATGACAATTCTGTGTAAAGGAGAGTGAAGAAGCAACCATTTATTAATAGCATACTTATGAATCGAAAAGCACTTTTCACCATCATTTCGCTGATAGGCTTATGGCTTCCAGTGGATCTTCCGGCACAAAACACCGGAAACAAAATCACGCTCAACGCAAAGGAAATGGCCTTGGTCAAAGCGCTGAACCAAGTAGAAAGACAATCGGGATACTACAAGATGAACTACAGCGTGGATGACCTGAGAGGCTATCACGTGACGGCCGACATCCGCGAAGCCACAGTCCCGCAGGCTGTGGAACAGCTGATCCACGGCCTGCCGCTCCACTACGCAATCAACGGACGGCTGGTCGTCATCCGCAAACAGCAGCGCACCGTGGAGGAAAACATAGTTGCGCCTTCCGTAAGCGGACGGGTCATCGACTCCGAAGGCGAGCCCTTGACAGGCGTAACCGTAAAAGTGAAAGGCACGGACACCGGCGTCATTACCGACACGGATGGAAACTACACGCTGCAAGGGGCGCAGAAAGGCGACCTGCTGGAGTTTTCCTACATCGGAAAGCAGACCCTTGAACGCAGGATAAACGGCAAACAGATGACCATTATACTCGAAGACGATGCCCAAATGCTGAAAGATGTAGTGGTCACAGGCTATCAGACGATCTCGAAGGAAAGGGCTACGGGAAGCTTTGCAAACGTGACTGCCGAAGACCTGAAAGGCAAACGCTACGGCAACCTGTCGCAACTGCTCGAAGGAGAGATCGCCGGTTTCAACACCAATAGCGGACTCATCCGCGGCACGACGACCATGAACGGCGTCACGCAGCCACTCTATGTCATCGATGGATTCCCCGTCGAGAATACCTCTTATAATAAATACGGAAGCCTGGAGGAACGGCTTCCGAACCTCACGGTCGAGGACATCGAAAGCATCACCGTACTGAAAGACGCTGCGGCAGCCAGCATCTACGGCGCCAGAGCAGCCAACGGCGTCGTGGTCATCGTCACCAAGAAAGCCCGGAAAGGACAGAAAGCAGCTATCAGCTTTGACGCTTCACTGACCTGGCATCCATACAGCTTCCACGAAAAGCGGCTCACCGATGCCGCGGCAATCATCGGACTCGAGCGCCAATGGGCTTCGGACAACCCCAATCTTCAGGGATCAGACGCACAGACTTATGCCCAAAGCCTCATCGACAACAAGGTCTACACCTCGCAAGGAATCCTCAACATCCTCGACTGTTATGCCGGAAACCAGACACAGACGCAGATGGAGAGCAAGCTTGCCGCACTCGCCGCCCGCGGCTACCAATACTATAAGGATGTGGAAAAATATGCCAAACGTGACGCACTCTATCAACAATATCATCTCAGTGTGGGGCACGGCGCCGAACGCAACAACTTCATGGCCAGCATATCCTATAGAAACAACAAGATGAATGACAAATTCACCAGCGACAACAGTTGGGGAGCAGACCTGAAAGACATGCTCGACGTCACGTCCCGGATACATTTGGAAGCCGGCGCATACTTGTATTTCCAGAAAGCGAACGACCAGACTTTCGATCCCATGAACCCCTCTTACAGCTACATGCCCTATGACCGGCTCGTCGATGAAGACGGCTCACCCTATGTCTATACGCAGGAGAGCAGGCTGAGAAAGTCGACTTTGGACATCATCCGCAACAACAGTCTCTACAACATGGACATCACCCCCATGGAGGAGATAGGACGTAACATCCGAACGACCAACACCTTTACCAGCCGGACTCACCTGAAACTGAACCTCGACATCACCGGATGGCTGAAATACAACATCATGTTTCAGTACGGATATGGCACCGTCAAAGGCGCCCAACTATACGACCGGAACTCCTACTACGTCCGCAACCTCGTCAATCAGTATGCAACCCATACCAATACAGGCACCGTCTTCAACGTCCCATACGGCCATATCTACTACCGGGAAAGCAATACGACGAAGTCATATACATTCCGTCAGCAGCTCAACTTAGACAAGACGTTCGCCGACAGGCACAATATCGTTGCCCTGCTGGGTCATGAAGTGAGGAAGAACATTGTCGATTACGACAACTCCACGCTATATAACTACGATCCGGAGATGCTCACCTTCTCGCTCATAGAACAGAACACGCTCAACCAGACCGCCGGGCTGATGGGAGGAAATGGTCTTACAGCGCACGATTTCACTTACCTCCGCTATGTCGACAACCGCTACATCTCGTTCTATATGAATGCTGCCTACACCTTTGATGACCGCTACATGGCCAGCGCAAGCATCCGCTGGGATCGCAGCAATCTATGGGGGACGAGCTCGAAGTATCAGAAAAAACCGATCTGGTCAATAGGAGGGGCATGGAACATGAACAAGGAGCAATGGTTTGATGTATCCTGGATAGACCGCTTAAAGCTCCGCGTCTCCCACGGAATAGCCGGAAACGTGGCCAAGGATGCAGCTCCGTACATGACGGCTACCTACACCCCGAACTACAATGTTGGCGGGACCAAGGGAAGTATCAGTGCCCGGCCCAATCCGAACCTGCGCTGGGAGAAGACCACGACAACCAATATCGCGCTCGACTTCGCTCTCCTCAAAAACCGGGTAGACGGCTCTGTCGAGTACTATGACAAGCGCGGCAGCGACCTACTGGCCAACACGATGGGCGTTCCGACCGAAGGTTTCGGCTACAGCACGTACAAGATCAACAACGGGAAGATGACAAACAAAGGCGTGGAACTGACATTGAACGGACGCATCGTGCAGACACGGGATTTCGGTTTCAATGCTTCGGTCGCATATAGTCATAATAATAATAAGGTGACTTATGTGAACGTAACCGCCCCGATATACATTCTGCAGTTCGATTATCCAGAAGTTTATCCGGTCGTAGGCAATCCCTACACCTCGCTTTACGCATATAAGTGGGCCGGACTGAGCAAGGATGGACTTCCTCAAGTTTACGACTCGGAAGGACAGGCCGTCACTTCAAATCCACGGGATCTTGCTGCCATCGTCTATGCAGGCACCACGGAGCCCGTGAATATGGCCTCTCTGAATCTGAATCTTGCCTATAAAAGCTTCGATTTCTCCATGCTCTGGGTCTACCGGGGAGGACATAAAATGCGCAATACGGATATTCCCATGCTCGGCTGCAGCTATAACAGCGCCATGATGAGTTACATTGCGACGATCGCACCTGTCAACAGTGGCATCAGCAGCCGATGGCTCCAAAGCGGTGACGAGACCGCGACCAGCGTGCCGCGTGCAGTTTTCGGCGAGAGTAACCTGTTCTCCGGCGACAGCTATGACATCTACCGCTATGCGGACATCAATGTCGTGGATGCCACGAATGTCCGTCTGGCCAACGTGTCCGTTGCCTGGAATCTGCCCTCAAGATGGCTGCGCGGCATCCGAATCAATGCTGCACGCCTGCAACTCAACGTGGAGAATGCGGCTACCTTTACGAAGAACAGGGCAGCTAAATATCTGCTCAACGGATATGAAGCACCGAATTATACGCTCGGACTGTATGTGAAACTCTAAAAAACGAAAACAGAATGAAAGCAATACATTTTTTCTGCATCATATTGACCAATCTGATGATTGTTTCATGCAATGACTTCTTGGACAACTTACCTAAAGGAGAGAAGATCCCGACCACACTTGCAGATTTTACGGAACTGATGTCTGACGAATACACAAACTGCCGCGAGGACGTCTCACAAACCGTTCTCCTGCTCAATGACAGGTTTGAGAGCCAAAGCAACCTTAACTATTACCCGCTCTATCGGGCCAACTACCTGTGGGATACCACCATTGACCGGCTGGCTGCAAACAAGAGCGACGAAGCTACTTACTACAACAGCTATGCCGCCATATCGACTGCAAACCTCATTATCGAACACGCCGAAAGCGCTGCCGATGCCACCACGGCCGAGCGGAAAGAAGCCATAGCCCAGGCAAAGATACTCCGGGCCATGAAGTATTTCACGCTTATCAACTACTACAGCAAGACTTATGATGCTTCGACGGCAGCTGATGACGGCGGTGTCCCTTACATCACAAGCGCCGAAGTGGGTGCTGCCTGGACACAGGAAAGCGTGCAGGACATCTACAATCATATCTTGGACGATATTCGCACGGCTCTTCCTGACCTGCCGGAGAAATCCCGCAACGTGCTCTATGCGGACAAGGCTGCCGGCTATGCACTGGCTGCGCGTGTCGCACTGCAGATGAACAACTATACCGATGCACTCGCCAACGCGCAGGAAGCACTTGCCCGGAACAGCCAACTCTTCGATTGGGTAGCCTTCTATCGGACCAACAGCGACATCTTGGGCAATGCTGCTGTCTATCAGACCGTACCGTCTCCCATGGGATTCAATTATGTCGAGAACTACAACTTCTGCCATGGCAGCGCGAGTTATCAGACGTCCGACAGCCGTCTCCGCGTGGATCGGGCAGCCCGATTTGAGCAAGGGGATGCCGCATTCATGAGCCGCTGGAAACGCAGGACTGTGGGCAACGATACCTATTATTATGCAAACCTGAACGGATATTTCAACAAAGGCGGTCTCACGACTACGGAAATTTATCTCATCAAGGCAGAATGCTTAGCCCGAAAAGGCAACATTGCCGAAGCCATGGATGTGCTGAACACTGTCCGCAAATCACGCATCTTGCCTGAAGAATATCTGAATCTGACAGCTGAAAATGCAACTGACGCCATCCGGAAGATCCGCGACGTCAAGGCGGACGCACTCATCCTGACGATCGTTCCCTTCTGCGACGCGCGCCGAATGAACCTTGAGCGCGACTTTGCCCGCACATTCACAAAGACCGAAAATGGCCAAAACTGCACACTCACGCCTGACAGCTATCTCTGGACCATGCCATTCCCGCAAGGCGCAATGACCAATCCCGGCAACGGAAAACTAACGCAGAACGTGCAAAAATAATCCTCCTGAAAAAACATTTATATAAAATATCCTATCTATGAAGAAACTATTGACGGCCCTCATGATGTCTCTGCCGCTGGCATCCATGGCCCAAGGGTACACCGTAACAGGACATATCGGCGGAATGGAAGATGGAGATACCATTCAGATTTATGAGATCGGGCACGGCATCAGTAAACCTTTTGCCGAGACGATCGTACAGAACGGGCTGTTCGTGTTCAAGGGCAGCCAGGCCGATCCACGAGGTGTATACATCGTACGGAAAAACAGTTATGGGAGCTATCGGTTTATCCTCGACAACCATGACATCCGTCTGACCGGTAAGGCCCAAGTGAGTGAAACCGGCGGAGCCCGCAACTACGATTACGAAGTCACCACGACGGGCAGTGAACTGACCGATGCTTTCCACCGAAAAATGAAAGTGAGGGATGAGCTGGATGCACATTACAAGAAATATCACGATGACTTTAAGGATGTCCAGAATGCCCTGACGAAAGCCGGGAAAGACACTGCCGAGATCAGAAGGATAAAGTCCGGAGAACGTTATCGTGCTTTCTCCGCAGCAGAGAAGAACTTCTTTGAAACGGTCAATGCCCGTTACGACAGCCTCTACCGTGCCAATGCGGACTCCTGGTGGGGACCTTTCCTGATTGAAGCCACGATGAATTACCTCACCCCAGACAGCAAACCGCTCTATGAGATGCTGTCCGAAGAAGCCCGGGAAAGCCACTACGGCAAGATGATCCGGGATGAGATCTTCCCGGAGTCGGGGCGTGGAAAGCCCGTTGCGGACTTCTCCTTGAAAGACGGAAAGACGCTCAAGGGCATCGCCGCCGGACATCCGTATATCATTCTCGATTTCTGGGCAAGCTGGTGCGCGCCCTGCCGCGCCGAGATCCCCAATCTGAAGCAGCTCTATGAGCTGTATTCCCCGAAAGGCCTTCAGATCGTCAGCATCTCGATCGACAGGAATAAGGCAGCCTGGGAAAAGGCCTGCAGCGAAGAAAAACTACCTTGGTTGAGCTACTTGGATGACGGTTTGATCGCCGATCTGTATAAGGTACAGTTCGTCCCAGCTATGTTCCTCATTGACCGTCAGGGAAATCTCGTACAGGAAAATATCCGCGGAAAGGCACTCGCTGACAAACTGAACGAACTCTTCAAATAAGAAGATTTAACAAGCAACGGAGGGTTTTAATGGAATATAATGCCTATCTTTGCCCCAGACATAAGACAAATTGAACATGAAGAAAACATTGTTGACGGCGCTGCTCATGATGACTGTCATGCTGGCAGGCGCACAATCGATGAACCCCGTGCAGTTCAAGGCGGAGCTGAAGAAGATCAGTGCCACCGAGGCGGAGATCGTCTTCACGGGCAAGATCGCACAGGGATGGCATGTCTATTCGACCAATCTCGGGAACGAAGGGCCGATTTCGGCCACGTTCAACGTCGACAAGAAGGACGGAGTGGTGCTCGTCGGCACGCTGAAAGGCGTGGGCAAGGAGATCAACAAGTTTGACCAGCTCTTCGGCATGCAGCTCCGTTTCTTTGAGAATGACGTGCAGTTTGTCCAGAAGGTGAAACTGACGAAGAAGGCTTTCGCCATCAGCGGCTACTTGGAATATGGCGCTTGCAACGACGAGACCTGTCTTCCGCCGACTCAGGTAGCGTTCAATTACAAGGCCGAAGCAGGCAGATAAGCGCTGCAGACGATGACGACGGCCCGCCCTCACCTGACCTTCCGCCAACTGACGGACACGATGCAGGCACGAGGGACGAGACACGACGGCGACCGAAGGCGCAGCTGAACGATGAGCGAACAGGTCAAGGGCTATATATTGGGCGCATTGGCAGCGGTCTTCTATGGCATGAATCCGCTCTTCGCCCTGCCCATGCTCCATGCGGGCATGGATGCTTACAGCGTGCTGTTTCTGCGCTATCTGATCGCCATTCCGATCCTCGCGACCATCATGACGGTGCGCGGACGAGGCTTCGGACTGCGACACGGGCAGTGGATACCGCTGATCCTGATGGGCGTGCTGATGGCTGCCTCGTCGCTGACGCTATACTTATCCTACGCCTATATCGGTGCGGCGATCGCCTCTACGCTGCTTTTCGTCTATCCGATCATGGTCACCGTGATCATGTCGGTATGCTACCATGAGCGCGTGAAGCTGCTGACGGTAGTCTGCATGGTGCTGACCTGCGGCGGCATCGCCCTGCTCTATCGGGGCGACGACGGGGCTGCGCTCTCGACGACGGGGCTGCTTCTCGTGTTCATCTCGGCCCTCACCTACGCGGTCTACTTAGTCGGGGTGAGCCGACCTGCACTGAAAGAGATCCCCACACTCAAGATGACGCTCTACGTGATCATCTTCGGGGCCATCATCTATGCCACCTGCCTCAACGCCTCCTCATTCGCAGCGGTCGAACACAGTCCGCATCTCTGGCTCTATGCAGCAGGCATGGCGCTCTTCCCGACGGCCATCTCACTGCTCTGCACGAGTGCCGCCATCCTCCGGATCGGCTCCACTCCGGTGGCCATCCTCGGCGCCTTGGAGCCGGTGACGGCCGTTGCCTTCGCCGTATTGCTCTTCCATGAAGTGCTGACCGTGCGCTTGGCCATCGGCATGACATTGGTCATCCTCGCCGTGACGCTCATCATTGCCGGCGGCAGACTGACCGTGATCCTGCTGCGGGTGCGCAAGGTCTTTCCCCGCATCCATCGCTGAGCGACCGCCGCGGAAGGCTTCCGGAAAACCTGAACGCTAACCTTGAATCATACGGAAAAACACACCGGTCAGGGCGGACTATGCTTGACAAATGTAAAGAGGTAGGTTAAAGATCTTAAAATTTATAGGGGTCGCAGTAACCAATTTGTATTGTAAAGCGTATAAACTACAGAAAAATAACTATAAGAGAGTGCTTACAACATGAAAAAAACAATGACATTGGCTTTGCTGCTGATCACAGCAATGCTGGCAAATGCCCAAATGCTGAATCCCGTGAAGTTCACTTCACAACTGAAAACCGGCAGTTCCGCTGAAGCGGAAATCATTTTCAGCGGCAAGATTGAAAACGGATGGCACGTCTACTCCACCAACCTCGGCAGTGACGGACCGATCTCCGCAACCTTCAACGTCAACAAGTTGGACGGCGTGGAATTAGTTGGGAAGCTCACGCCCAAGGGCCATGAGATCTCCCAATATGACAACCTCTTCGGCATGAAGCTCCGTTTCTTCGAAGGAAGCGTGCAGTTTGTGCAGAAGGTAAAGTTCACCAAGCCCAACTACACCATTGATGCCTATTTGGAATATGGTGCCTGTAACGACCAGAACTGCTTGCCGCCGACCAGCGTAGAGATCAGTAAGTCAGGCAAATCACCGGCGTTCGAGGCTGCCAAGGCAGACGAGACCGGCAAGCAGGACCCTGCTGCGCTGGCTGCTGCAGCCAAAGCCAAGGCCGACTCCATTGCCGCCCTCACCGGCGACACGGCTAATGTCGCTGCCGCAGACACCGTTTCCGCGCCCGTCGAGATGTCCGCCGACGAGCAGCAACAGCTATGGAAGCCCGTCGTCAAAGAGCTGCAGGCATTGGGCGGAACCAATGATCTGACCAAGAGCTCCTGGCTCTATCTGCTCCTCATGGGATTCATCGGCGGTCTCCTCGCGCTTGTCATGCCTTGCATTTGGCCCATCATTCCGATGACCGTAAGCTTCTTCCTGAAGCGCTCCAAGGATGATAAGAAGAAAGGTATACGCGATGCCGTCACCTACGGCGTATCCATCATCGTGATCTTCCTCGCGCTCGGACTCGGCGTGACCGCCATCTTCGGCCCGAGCAAACTCAACGAACTGTCCACCAATGCGGTGTTCAACGTCTTCCTGTTCCTGCTCCTTGTCGTCTTCGCACTGTCCTTCTTCGGATGGTTCGAGATCAAGCTGCCGGACAAATGGGCAAACTCCGTCGACAACAAAGCATCCAACACGAGCGGCCTCCTGTCCATCTTCCTCATGGCATTCACCCTTGTGTTAGTGTCATTCTCATGCACTGCGCCCATCATAGGACTGCTATTGGTCGAGACGGTGACCTCCGGAAACTGGATCGGGCCTGCTGTCGGCATGTTCGGATTTGCACTCGCGCTCGCCGTACCATTCACCTTGTTCGCCCTCTTCCCCACGCTGATGAAGAAATCTCCGAAGTCCGGAACCTGGATGAACACCATCAAGGTGGTCCTCGGCTTTGTCGAGCTTGCCTTTGCGCTTAAGTTTCTCTCGGTCGCAGACCTCGCTTACGGCTGGCATATACTCGACCGCGAGACGTTCCTGTCACTTTGGATCGTCATCTTTGGTGCACTCGGCGCTTACTTAGTGGGCTGGCTGAAGTTCCAGAGCGATGCGATCGGCGGCGAACTCAACAAGCCCATGCCCGTTGCAGCCATCATGCTGGGTCTCTGCTCCATCGCTTTCGCCATCTATATGATACCCGGTCTGTGGGGCGCACCATGCAAGGCTGTCAGCGCCTTCGCACCTCCCATCACGACGCAGGACTTCAATCTGAACACGAAAGTGGTCACCGCCAAGTACCACGACTATGAAGAGGGCATGGCAGCAGCCAAAGCTCAAGGCAAGCCGGTACTCATCGACTTCACCGGCTTCGGATGTGTCAACTGCCGGAAGATGGAAGCTTCCGTCTGGACAGACCCGCGCGTGGCCGACAAGCTGAACAAGGACTATGTCCTGATCTCACTCTTCGTCGACGACAAGACACCGCTCCCAGAGCCGATGGTGGTATCTCAGAACGGACAGAAGCGCACGCTCCGCACGGTCGGAGACAAGTGGAGCTACCTCCAGAGCAGTAAGTTCGGTGCCAACGCACAGCCTTTCTACGTCGAAGTGGACAACGAAGGCAACCCGCTCAACGGCGCTTACAGCTACAAGGAAGATATCCCCGGATATATCGATTTCCTCGACAAGGGACTCGCCAACTATCGTAAATAAAACGGAAAGCCCGGTTGTGCCTCGGTCATGAGGTGCAGCTGGGCTTTTCTCAAATCATATTTGATGTTTAAGGAGACCAGAAATCATGTTAGAAAAACACATTCGTCAGCAGATCATTGACTTGATCCATCAGCAGGTGGTGCCTGCTGTTGGCTGTACGGAACCTATGGCCGTGGCGCTCTGCACGTCACGCGCGGCCGAGATATTAGCCAAACGGCCTGAAAAGATCGAGCTTCAGCTCAGTGCCAACATACTGAAAAACGCCATGGGCGTAGGCATTCCGGGAACCGGAATGATCGGTCTGCCGATCGCGGTGGCCTTGGGTGCGCTCATCGGAAAGTCCGAATACCAGCTCGAGGTCATCAAGGATCTCACGCCGGAAGCCTTGGAAGAAGGCAAGAAATATATCGCCGAAGACCGCATTGACATCAGTCTGAAGGACGGGATCACCGAAAAACTGTATATCGAAGTGACCTGCCGGAGCGGAGAGGACACCGCTACGGCCATCATAGCCGGATCACACACCCGCTTCATCTATGAGGAACAGAACGGGCAGGTGATGTTCGACGCGCGCGAAAAGACATCAAGCGAACGGACCAAAAAAGCCATCGATCTCAACCTCAGAATGGTTTACGATTTCGCAACCACGACACCCGTCGACGAGATACGCTTCATCCTCTCGACCCGCGACTATAATCTCCGCGCCGCAGAAGAGTCTCTGAAAGGCAATTACGGCCACTGTCTCGGCAAGACAATGGACCGCCCGCTGAGCCATGGCATATTCGGGAACACCATATATTCACGCATCATCTCGAAGACGGCAAGTGCCTGCGACGCCCGCATGGGCGGGGCGATGATCCCGGTGATGAGCAATTCGGGCTCCGGAAACCAGGGCATCTGCGCCACGAACCCTGTTGCGATCTATGCAAAGGAAAACGAAAACACGGAGGAAGAACTCATCCGCGGCCTCACGATGAGCCATCTGACGGCCATATACATCAAGCAGAGCCTCGGCACACTGAGCGCCTTGTGCGGCTGCGTGGTAGCCAGCATCGGTTCAAGTTGCGGCATTGTCTATCTCATGGGAGGCAGCTACGAGCAGATCACGCATGCAGTGAAGAATATGATTGCCAACCTTTCGGGTATGATATGTGACGGAGCAAAGCCCAGCTGCGCCCTCAAGATCAGCTCGGGCGTATCGACCGCCATGCTCTCCGCGCTGCTCGCGATGGAGGGGAAGCATGTGACGGCGGCCGAAGGCATCGTCGATGAAGACGTGGACCGCAGCATCCGCAACCTGACGAGCATCGGCAAGGACGCCATGTGTGCCACAGACAGCATGATCCTCGACATCATGACCCACAAGGGTAGCTGCTGAGCTCGACCAAATTACCATCCGGATCGCGCAGGTAGAAGCTGCGCACCGGACCCATAGCACCGTGCCGCGCCACAATCCCGGGATGCAGCACGGTGCCTCCTTTTGCAAGGATCTCTGCCCGGGCAGCCTCCAAACTGCCTTCGATCACAAGGCAGAAGTCCTGCGATCCGTATTCCGGGCAGTCGGCGGCTGGCTGAAACTGGCCTTTTGCCGTGTGCAGATTGATCTTCTGCCGACCGAAGATGAGCGCGTGATGCCCGTTGTTCACCACGTGCTCCATGCCTAAGAGGTCCACATAGAAGTGCAGCGTGGCCGTCAGATCCTGTACGGTCAGCACAAAATGGTCAATGTTTCTGATCTTCATTTTTAATGTTTTTGAATATTCATTTAATGCCTATCCACTCCATTTTCCTCTTTTCTTGAAAACGGAGAATCCTATGTTTGCCGCAGTTCAAGGACATTCCTCTCCTACCAGAGAGGCCGGGGGAGGCTTCCCCTCCTTCTTTTTTCCCGTTTCATCTTTGCGGGATATAGCTCTTCAACGCCTCGACATAGTCCTCGAAAGCCTTGAGACCGGTGTCGGTGACGCGGCAGATGGTCTGCGGACGCTTGCCCCGAAAGGTTTTCTCCACGGCGATATAGCCAGCCTTCTCCAATTTGTCGACCTGCACACTGAGGTTTCCCGCCGTGGCTCCTGTGTGCTCGCGGATGTAGGTGAAGTCGGCTTCGTCGACGCCGATGAGCAGTGACATCACCGCTAAACGCAGTTCGCTGTGCAGCAAGGGATCCAATGGTCTGAACATAGATGCCTCCTTACTGCTTTTTGCGGGTCACATAGAGAACGGCCAACGCGGGCAGGATGAGTGTGAAGAGGGCCGTCAGCGCCATCGCGACCATCTCATACGGACCGGGAAAGGACACGCAGAAGCCCGAGAAGATGATGCCTGCTGCGAGGCCGCCGCCCGTCATCGCTCCGTGCTGCAGCACCATCCCCATGATGGAGCACGACAGGCTCATGAGCAGGATGATCACGGCCGAGAGGGGGAAGTCGACCTTGAGCGCGCCCATCATGGCGGCCACGTTGATGCTGATTGTCACACTGATGGTGAGCAGACAGAACGAAAGCCAGATCGATCCCACCGTCTTGCTGATCACGTTCGACGGCATCGGCCCTTGCTTGCGAATGATGAAATACTGTCCGATGAAACCGATGACGGTCATGGCGAACCACAACAGATTCCACACAGGACCGCCATTATGGGCCCAGAGGTGCCCTACGACGAGGGCGGTGAGCATGTCGAGAGCGCCCCACCACAGCATCGGCAAGGCGATCTGGCGCGTCACGTCTTTCCGGCCCTGCCGGATCGACTGCTGAATGATTTCCAAACTGCGCTCGGCAGTCATCTGATCTTGATTTTCCATATTGATTCTTATTACTTGTTATGTTTCATGTTCTTTAGCGCAGGAATGTATTTCAGTGGGATGTGCACCTCCTGCCCGTCGTTCTCGATGTTCACGTCTCCTTCCCACACCTGTTCCTCGGGCATGCCGTCCTTCATGTGCGGGGATGAGAGAGCCATCCTTTTGAAAATCGTTTTCATAATTCCTTTTCCATTTTAAGTGATAGATAATTGTCCGGATGATATGTGATCACGGTGCAAATATAAATAAGTTTATGTTATAAACCAAACAAATCTATAAACAAAATGTATCTTGAAGCAAATAATTAACATATTTTTAGGTTCGGCCGTCGGCAAGTTTTTAAATCGAAGAAATATTGCATCTGTAAGTCATTGATTATAAGCGCCCTGCGCATATGATAGCTTTTGGCCTTCGAAAGCATAGCTCTTGGCCGCCCAAAGCATAGCTTTCGGGGCCCCGGAGCATAGCTCTGCGCAGCGCGTATTTATCGTCTGTCAAAACCGCAGTTCCCGTAGGGGCGAATCGGCATATCCGTCAAGGGGGAACAATATGCCGTTCCACAATTTCTACGGGTATCGTAGGGGCGGATTTGCGTATCCGCCCGCAAGGGGCGTTGGGCAGCACGTTGCATTCCGTGATATATCTGACGGACGGGCACATCATTGCTTGCGGGCGGATACGCAGATCCGCCCCTACGATCTATTGCAATCTCTCTCTAATGGGTGGTGATGCCATCCAAGTTGCTGATCATCCATCCGAAATATGCACGCCATTCGTAGGGGCGGATCGGCGTATCCGCCCACAACGGTCATCGGGTCCGTCCGTGTGCTGCTCCCCTCCATTCGGATGGGCCGGGGATGGCATTCCTCCGCCTCCACCCACGAATAATTGCGACCGAAAGATGGGTAATCGGAATAAAATGCGTATCTTTGTCCATTGAACAAATGGAATGACAGCAATCAATGGCAGAAGACTTTGACATCAGAGAAGAGCGGATCAGCTCGGCCGAAAAGGAGTTCGAGAATGCCCTGCGACCCTTGCGTTTCGCCGACTTCAACGGTCAGCCGAAGGTGGTGCAGAATCTTGAGATCTTCGTGGAAGCCGCCAAATACCGCGACGAACCGCTCGACCATACGCTCCTCTACGGGCCTCCGGGATTGGGAAAGACGACGCTCAGCAACATCATTGCCAACGAGTTGGGCGTGGGCTTCAAGATTACGAGCGGGCCGGTGCTCGACAAACCGGGCGACCTGGCAGGCCTGCTGACCTCGCTCGAGCCGCATGACGTGCTCTTCATTGATGAGATCCACCGTCTCTCACCGGTCGTCGAGGAGTACCTCTACTCTGCCATGGAAGACTATCGGATAGACATCATGATCGACAAAGGCCCGTCGGCACGGTCGATCCAGATCGATCTGAACCCCTTTACGCTCGTCGGCGCCACCACGCGGAGCGGCATGCTCACGGCGCCCCTGCGCGCTCGCTTCGGCATCAACATGCACCTTGAATACTACGATCCGGACACCTTGCGGCGCATCATTCACCGCAGCGCACACCTGCTGCGCGTGCCCATCGACGACGCAGCAGCCGTGGAGATCGCCCGCAGGTCACGCGGCACGCCCCGAATCGCCAACTCGCTGCTGCGCCGCGTGCGCGACTTCGCCCAGGTGAAGGGCAACGGGACGATCACGACCGACATCGCACGGATGGCCCTGCAGGCCCTGAACATCGACCAGTATGGCCTCGACGAGATCGACAACAAGATCCTCACGACCGTCATCGACAAGTTCCGCGGCGGCCCCGTGGGCCTTTCGACCATCGCGACAGCCATCGGAGAGGACACGGGAACCATCGAGGAGGTCTACGAACCCTTTCTCATCATGGAAGGATTCATCAAGCGCACGCCGCGCGGACGCATGGCCACCCGACTGGCCTACGACCATCTCGGGCGCAATCCTTATGAAGGCAACGTGATGCAGACGGAACTGTTCTAAAACCGCAGATATGGAAAAAACAGGACTATTCGCCGGTTCGTTCGACCCGTTCACCATCGGTCACGACGACATCGTGCGCCGGGCACTGCCCCTGTTTGACAAGTTGGTCATCGGTGTGGGCGTGAATGCGGGCAAGCATCCGATGCTCTCCGTCGAAGACCGCGTAGCGGCGATCAGGCGGCTCTACAGCGATGACCCCCGGGTGGAAGTCATCGCCTACGACGATCTGACCATGGACCTGGCCCAAAGAGTGGGCGCACGGTTCCTCGTAAGGGGCGTCAGGTCGGTAAAAGACTTTGAATACGAGCGCGATATGGCCGACTTCAATCGGCGTATAGGCGGCATCGAGACCATCCTCCTCTTTGCCAAACCCGAATATGCAGCCATTTCTTCGAGTGCCGCCAAGGAGCTCTTCGCCTTCGGCAAGGACATTTCCTGGCTGCTGCCCCAGCAATAGGCTGCGCCGGCATGAAGCGCGAACACCCGCCACAGCATCGCAACTCACCAACTGCAACCCCATAACTCACCAACTGTAAACCCATAACTCATCAACTAAAAAATCCCAACTCAATGATAACATATCATGCAGACGGCGTGAAAATGCCGGACATCAAGCGACGGGAAACCACGGCCTGGATACGCAGAGTGGCCGCCGAGCACGGCCGGAAGATAGGCGAGGTGGGCTATATGTTCGTCAGTGACGAGAAGATATTGGCCTGCAACCGAGAGTATCTCGGACACGACTATTACACGGACATCATCACCTTCGACTACGATGAGGGCACGACGGTCAACGGCGACATCGTGATCTCGCTCGATACCGTGCGTTCCAATGCCGAAAAATACGGCAAACGCTACGACGACGAGCTCCACCGGGTCATCATTCATGGCATCCTTCACCTCTGCGGCATCAACGACAAGGGGCCGGGCGAACGCGAGATCATGGAAGCAAACGAAGACCGCGCACTGGAGTTATTAGGTAAAAAGTAAGAGGTGAGAAGTAAGAAATGAGTGAAAACAACCTGAAGGACAAGGCCGACTCGCTTGCTTTGCGCATTGTAAAATGCAGCACATACTTGAAAAAAACGATGGAAAGAGTATGCCATAGCCGATCAAATGCTACGCTGTGGAACCAGTATTGGAGCAAACATCTATGAAAGTAAGTTTGCCCGAAGCAATGCTGACCATGTCAGTAAACTCAGTATCGCCTTGAAAGAAGCGTCTGAAACGACCTTCTGGTTGAATCTTATACACTCTTCAGAATTGACAGATGATTCAACTTACCAATCCATGTACGACGAAGTAGAACAACTGATCAGAATCTTAGTTACGATCATTAAAAAGCTAAAAGAAAAGGAAAAGGGCACGCATCAGCATTAAAAATGCCAACGACATGTTCCTCTTCCCTTTCTCTTGCCTTTTATTTCTCATCTCCTCACCTCTTACCTCTTACTTTCACTGCTCTTACCTTGCAAAAAGCTGCACGGCTTTTTGCACGATCGGATTCTGCTCGTTCATCACCTGGAAGTACTCCGACATGTCCCATAAGTCGCGTGCCACGAGCGCCTTGAGCTGCGTCTTGAGCGAAGCGACGGTGCGTGCTCGCTCCTCGTTGTCCTTCGGCGTAGCCTTCTGACGCTCACCTTCGGCCAGTATTTCATCGATCAGGGACTGCGGAACCTCATATCTGCGGTTGAAATCGGCAAACGTCGGATATTCCTTCTGCAGCTTCTTGCGGTTGTTGTCGACATATTTCAGGTTGGCATTGATGACAATGCTCTTGGCCGCAAGCTGCCGGTGGAGCGGCGTATACTGCGTGGTGTCGAGCGGAACGAAATGGTCCGGCATGATGCCACCGCCCCCATAGACCGTCCGGTGGAGCCTCAACGTGCTGAAACGCAATGAATCATCGAAGTGGATACTGTCGGCACTGTAGAGCTCACCATGCCTATAGCGCTCGTCAAGCTCACGTGCGTAGTCCTCGGAGTCGCCTTTCTTGTACGGCTTCTGGATGCAACGGCCCGACGGCGTGTAGTAGTGGGCGATCGTGAGGCGTATCATCGAACCGTCCTTGAACTCGATCGGACGCTGCACAAGGCCCTTTCCGAAGGAGCGCCGGCCTACTACCTCGCCGCGGTCCAAGTCCTGTATGGCACCCGTGACGATCTCGGCGGCCGACGCCGAGAACTCATTGATGAGCACAACCACCTTCCCCGTGAGCAGCTTGCCGTTGCCCTGGGCGCGGAACTCCTGCCGCGGAGCGCGCCGACCTTGCGTATACACGATGAGATCATTCTTCTGGAGAAACTCGTTGGCGATCATGACGGCCGCCTGAAGATAGCCTCCTCCATTCTCCTGCAGATCGAGGATCAGGTCCTTCATGCCTGCTTCGCGCAGCTTCCTGACGCCTTCCATGAACTCGTCATAGGTGGTGGCGCCGAAACTGCCGATACGGATGTAACCCACGTTGGGGCGGATCATGTAGACCGCATCAATCGTCTTGACCGGGATCTTGTCGCGTGTGACGACGAAATACTGCACGCCGGCGATGCCGCGACGCACGATTCCGAGACGCACCTTGGTGCCCTTGGGGCCGCGGAGGCGCCTCATGATCTCCTCTTTGCTCATCTTCACGCCGGCGATAGCCGTGTCATTGACGCTCACGATGCGGTCTCCGGCCAGTATGCCCACCTTCTCCGACGGACCGTTGGTCACGGTCTGGATGACGAGGAGCGTGTCCTGGACCATGTTGAACTGCACGCCTATGCCCTCGAACGATCCCTGAAGCGGCTCCGTCATGGCCTTTGTCTCCTTGGCGGTGCTATAGGACGAGTGCGGGTCAAGCTTCTCGAGCATGCCGCGTATGGCGTCCTCGACGAGCCGTTGCTCGTCTACGCTGTCGACATAGAGATTGTTTATCGTCATCTCCGCTATCTGGAGCTTGCGCAACGGACTGTCATCGCTGAAGTTGAAGCGCATCTGCGCCGACGAGGGAAGAACGGTAAAGAGGCAAAAAAGGAAAACGACAATAAGGTAAAGAGGCACATGCGTCTTACCTTTCTGTATGTTCAATTTACTCAAGTTCATGTTTACAATCTAATCTTAAAAATGATTTTATCTATTGACCATCTATCTTTCGATGATCTGATCCGCCCAAACGCCATGCCCATGGGGATGCTCCACATCGGTCTCAGCTTTCTTCTTCCTCCTCCGGAAGATCCTCCTCGATGACCAAGTTGTCAATGATGAAGTTCTGACGTTCCATCGTATTCTTGCCCATATAATATTCGAGGAGCTTCTGAACCTGATCGTTTTTGTGGAGCGTGACCTGCTCCAAGCGCATGTCAGGGCCGATGAAGTGGACGAACTCATCGGGTGAGATCTCGCCGAGTCCCTTGAATCGGGTGATCTCGGGATCGGGACCGAGCTCGCTGATGGCGTTGATGCGCTCCTCTTCGCTGTAACAATAGCGGGTGATGAAGTCGCTCTTGCGCTCCTTCTTGTCCAATCGGGCATCGGCATCGGCGATCACCCGCCTGTCCTTCACCCTGATCCGTCGGTTGCGGACGCGGAACAAGGGCGTCTGAAGGACATAGACATGGCCTTTCTTGATCAGCTCGGGGAAGAACTGGAGGAAGAATGTGATGATGAGCAATCGGATGTGCATGCCGTCGACATCGGCATCGGTTGCGACGATGACCTTGTTGTAGCGCAGCGATTCGAGCCCGTCTTCGATGTCAAGAGCAGCCTGAAGGAGGTTGAATTCCTCGTTCTCGTAGACCACTTTCTTGGTCAGTCCGAACGAGTTGAGCGGTTTTCCGCGCAGCGAGAACACGGCTTGCGTGTTGACATCGCGGCTCTTCGTGATGCTTCCGCTGGCCGAATCGCCCTCGGTGATGAAGATGGAGCTTTCCTCCTTGCGCTCGTTTTTGGCATCCGAATAATGGATCCGGCAGTCGCGCAGCTTCCTGTTGTGGAGGTTGGCCTTCTTTGCACGCTCGCGAGCCAGCTTGGTTACGCCGGCCATAGCTTTCCTCTCGTGCTCGCTCTCCTTGATCTTGGCCTCCATGATGTCTGCACAGTCGTCCTTATGAATATGCAGATAGTTGTCCACCTCGCGCTTCAGGAAGTCGGCAACGTACTTATTGATCGTCTCGCCGTTGGGCTCCATGAGGGTCGAACCCAACTTGATCTTCGTCTGGCTCTCAAATACGGGTTCCTCAACGTTGATGGCTATCGCGGCCACCATGCCGTTGCGGATGTCGGTGAACTCATAGTTCTTGTCGAAATATTCCTTGATCGTGCGGGCGATATGCTCCTTGAAGGCGCTCTGGTGGGTTCCTCCCTGGGTGGTGTGCTGCCCGTTCACGAAGCTGTGATACTCCTCTCCGTACTGGTTGGTGTGCGTGAAGGCGATCTCGATGTCCTCACCCACGATGTGGACAATGGGATAGAGGCCGTCGGTGGTCATGTTGTCGTTGAGCAGATCTTCCAGTCCATTGCGGCTCTTGATGCGCCTCCCGTTGAACATGATGGTGAGTCCGGAATTGAGATAGGTGTAATTGCGGAGCATCGTCTCAACGATCTCGCCGTGGAAGACGTATCCTTTGAAGAGCGTATTGTCAGGTTCGAAGAAGATGAAAGTTCCGTTCTCGTCATTGGTCGATTCCGTTTCGTCGGTCTTCTTCACCCCTTGCTCGAAGGTGATCGAGCGCACCTTGCCGTCGCGGTAGCTCTTGACGGCGAAGCGGGAGCTCAACGCGTTGACGGCTTTCACGCCCACTCCGTTGAGCCCTACGCTCTTCTTGAAGGCCTTGGAGTCGTATTTGCCGCCGGTGTTGAGCACGCTCACGGCCTCGACAAGCTTGCCCTGGGGGATGCCGCGGCCATAATCGCGGACGCTGACCCTCAGGTTTTCGTCGATGTCGACTTCGATCCGGTCGCCGCAGTGCATCTTGAACTCGTCGATGGAGTTGTCGATCACTTCCTTCAGCAGCACGTAGATGCCGTCTTCGGGCAATGATCCGTCGCCGAGACGGCCGATGTACATGCCCGGCCTGGTGCGCACATGCTCCATGTCGGAGAGGTGTCTGATGTTCTCGTCGGTATATTCCGGGACTGTCTCCGGCGCGTCGCCGGAGGGATGGATGATGTCCGGAGATGGTTGAAAGTTGTCAGGGGTTTCTTTTGCCATGTCTGTTTATTCGTTTGATGCGTGTTCTTCCGGCCTTGTGCCTGCTTCGGGCGGGGCGGGCGGAAAGATGCTTTGGTCTTGTCTGTCTGATGTTCCGGCTCGGCGGTCGGACGGCTTTGGTCCGTCGGTCGGACTGATCGGGGTTAGCAGTCGGACTGCTATAGTCTCCGGAGGCTGTCCGTGCGGCTGTCGCGGCGATGCCTTCTGCCGGCGCTCACTCTATCTTCCGGATGTAGCAGCGGTGGCGCTTGTGTTGCTCAGAGTCGAAGTATTGCCAGAGGTTGCGCACGTTGTCGTTGGTCTCCATCTGCTGCATGGCCTCGGCATATTTGATGTGATACTGCTGAAAACGATCCACCAAGTCACGGAATATGAGTGCATTGACACCTTTGGCGCGATACTCCGGAAGCACACCGATGAGCAAAAGGTCGACGACATCCGTATGATGACACTTGATGACCCGGAGCATCCGGAGCCAGCCGAAGGGGAACAGGCGTCCTCCGCTGCGCTGCAACGCCTTGGAGAGGGACGGAAAGGTGATGCCGAATCCGACCAACTTGTGACCGGCGTTCCAGTCTTCCACGACGGAGATCATCTTCAGGTCGGCGATCTTGATATATCCGTTGATGAACTGATCGATCTCCCGATCAGTGAGCTCGGCAAAGCCGTAGAGGTCGCGGTAGGTGATGTTGAGCACCTCGAAGATCTTGTGTCCGTAGCCTTCGTGGAGGATCTCGCGGCGGGTGAGGTTGCGCGCGTGGAGGTTGTAGCGCTGCTCGATGACGCTCGCCACATGCGCGAACTTCTCCGGGAGACGCTCCGGGATCTTCACGCGGTATTCGAGATAGTCGTTGTCCTTGGTGAAACCGCCGAGGCGCTCGATATGTTCGGGGTAGTAAGCGTAGTTGTATGTGGAATACATGGTGGCCAGACGGTCGAAGCCTTCGATGAGCATGCCCTCGCGATCCATGTCGGTGAAGCCCATCGGGCCGACCATCTCGGTCATGCCCTTGGACCGTCCCCAGTCTTCGACGGCCTGCAGGAGGGCGCGTGAGACACGGATGTCGTCGATGAAATCGATCCATCCGAACCGGACGGTCCTGCGGTCCCAGCGCTCGTTGGCACGATGGTTGATGATGCCGGCGATGCGTCCGACGACGGCTCCGTCATGCAAGGCTAAGAAGTATTCGGCCTCGCTGTAGTCGAAGGCGGCGTTTCTGTCCTTGCGGAGGGTGTCCATCTCGTCGCAGTAAAGATAGGGCACGGCATACTCGCAATGGCGATAGAGGTCTCTGCGGAACTCCACAAAGGCCTTGAGACCTTTCCTGTCGGTCACCCGCCTGATTTCTATTTCATTGTCACACATCGCTCCTATCGTCCGTTCACTTGAACACTTTCTTATAGCAATTGCGCCTTTTATGGAGAATGGGGTCCAAGACTTCCCACTGACTCTGTATGCCTTCGTTGGTCTCCATCTCGACCTGGCTCTCGCCCCACTTGATTCCGCAGGCCTGATAGCGCGGGATCAGATCGGCAATGATCAGCGCATTGGCGCCCTTCTTGCGGTATTCGGGCATCACGCCCATGAGCAGCAGGTCGACGCCTTCGGTCTTATGGAACTTGATGGCGCGCAGGACGTGCCACCAACCGAACGGCAGCAGGCGTCCCCGGCGGCACTTCTGCAGGGCACGCGAGAGTGACGGGATGGAGACGCCCATGCCTACCAGCTTGTTGCCGGCACTCGTGTCTTCGATCACGGTGACAAAGTTGAGGTCGACGGCGGGCATATACATCTTCACGTATTGGTCGATCTGGCGCTCGGTGAGCTGAGAGAAGCCGTAGAGATCCTGATAAGTATCGTTGATCAGGGCAAACAGCTTGTGGCCGTATCCGCCCTTGGTGACATCGCTGCGGGTCAGCTTCTTGACGCGCAGATGATAGCGCGAGCCGATCATGTCAGCGATCTTGGTATACTTCTCGGGCACAGCGTCGGGCACGAGCAATTTGTATTCGACATACCGGTTGTCCACCTCGAACCCGCCTATCTGCCCGATGAGCTTGGGATAGTAGGGGTAATTGTAGATCGTGGGCATCGTGCCGAGCTGGTCGAATCCCCATACGAGCATGCCTTCGGGGTCCATATCGGTGAAGCCGAGCGGCCCCACGATCTCGGTCATGCCCTTGCTGCGGCCGTAACGCTCGACTGCTTCAAGCAACGCCCGCAGCACCTCGATGTCTTCTATGAAGTCAATCCAACCGAAACGGACAGCCTTCTGCTTCCACTTCTCATTGGTCCGATGGTTGATGATGGCCGCCACGCGCCCTACGAGCCGGTCATCCTTATAGGCCAGATAATAGGCGGCCTCACAAAAGTCGAATGCTGCGTTCTTGTCTTTCGACAGCGTATTCCGCTCGTCACTATACAGGTTGGGAACGTCATAGGGGTTTCCCTTGTAGAGATCGTAATGGAATTCGATGAAAGCCTTGAGATCCTTTGACGTCTCTACTTCCTTGATGCTAATCAGTGACATTATATATTGACATTAAATGCTTTAAACATGCAAAACTAATAAAAATACTGCACATGGCCAAATTTAGTGCCGTTTTTTGCAGATTATTGACCGGCGTGCACAGCGCCCGTGCCGCGCATGACAAACAAGGGGCTCCGGCGGAGAGTCCCTTGTGACCGGAAGGGCGCGGCGGACGGACAGGACGGAACGCACGGACAAGCCCTACTTGCGGCAGCGAAGCAGCACATGCTGCCCGCCGACGGCCGTCGCAGCGAAAAGATAGGTGTCTCCACCGTCCCTCAGTCGGAGTCTGCGGCGCAGCTCGGGCACCGTCATGGGGAAGTTGCGGACGGTGACATTGGCCTGCGAAAGGCCTGCGAGATGGCGGCGGAGATCGTGGCGGTTGAGGGTGGAGACGGCCTCGACGCGGAACCGACGGCCGGGGAAGCGCTCAAGGAGCGTCGGGGAGACGAAGAGACGGGTGTTGTCAGCCAGCGCGCGAACGGGAAAGCGGGCTGTCAACTCGCCGAAGCAGCCGGCCTTCATGACCGACGCATTGGGCTCGTAAAGCCAGTCGCCCGCCGACGGGAGCGCAGAGATGACAGGCACGGAAGCGGGCGACGGGGCCGACGCGTCATACGTGAACACGTCACCATCGTTGACGCAATGGACGCGGAGCGGAGCTTCCCGCAAGGGTGTCACGGCCAACAGCAGCTCGCGGCATTCGTTGGCGACGGAGACGATGTGGACCTCCCGCACCCGGTGGCCTTCGCCCAGACTGCCGGAGCGCTCCAAAGCGTCGAGCGCGCGGACGGCCTCATGCCAGTCGAGCATCGGCGAGAGCTTGAGCAGGAGCAGACGGCACTTGCGCAGAAGGCGTTCGCCCAAGCAGAGCACATCGGGCTGACAGTCGGAGAGGAGGAACACGCGGCGCCCGTCGCCGTCGCGCCTTGCCGGGTCCATGAAAATCAGATCCACAGTCGGCATGGTGTCTAAGAAAGCGGTGGAATCGGCATGAACGACCTCGACATGCCGCTGCCCGAGCAAGGGGAAATTGTGCCGGGCCAACCGACAGAGCCGTTCGTCGCGCTCGACATAATAAGCCTGCCGGAACGCCTGCGCCAAGAACGAGCTGTCGACACCGAATCCACCGGTGAGATCGGCCATTTTTGAAGATTCGTCAGCCTGCATGAGCCGCCTTGCGAGCGCCAGTTTGTAGCGCGCCGTCTGCTCGCTCGAGCATTGTTCCATGTTCAGACGGGGCGGATAGACGACCCCGTCGACGGCCGCCCACGACGGCAGTTTGCGCCGCGCAGTCTGCCGGCCGCTGATCTGATCCAATGCCGCCGGCATATCGACCTCATTGTCACGCGAGGCCTGAAGCGCCAGCTGCCGCACGTCATCATCTGCATGGCGGCGGATAAAGTCGAGCGTCGGCTCGTTCAAAAGCATTTCATTCATGTCATATATCATTATGCGGGTAAGGCGCGAAGGCCGGTCCGCGAGGTTCACAACAATGGTCAGAAAAAACCAAACACTTGTCTGAACTCCTTCAATTCCTTGAACTCCAGAACGCCCAACGCGATGGCAAATGTCCAAGATCACCCAAACGCCACACCCCGATTTATCCTACCGAAATGGGGCTTTCAGCATGCCTCAAAAACAGTGCATTCCTTCGGCCCGCGCAGAGCTATGCTTTCGGCCGTCCATATGATAGCTCCGGGCCGCCCAAAGCATAGCTTTCGACGGCCGAAAGCATAGCTCTGCGCAGGCCATTGAAACCGAGCACCGAGACAAAGAGACAACTTTCTGATTTACAAACAGATACACAGGCATGCACCAATGAGGTCGAAACGGCCGGCGAACCATAGCCCCTGCCCTACTTGATCACCTGATACGACTTGCGGGCTTGGGCACGCGTGCGGAAGTTGAAATGCCACCACTCGGTGCGCAAAGGGCGGAAACCGGCGTAACGCATCACCTCGCGCAGGAGCTGACGGTTGCTCCGGGCCTGCCGGGAGATGAGCCGGCGGGCGACGAGCTGGTCTTCGCGGTCGATATGAGCGGCCTCTCCCATGTGGTCAATCCTGGTCCCCATGTCGATGGTGTCACCCCGGAGGGTGCAAAGCGTGAGGTCGACGGCCAGCCCGTAGTTGTGGAGGCCGCCGCCATGGGCCGGATTGGACACGTAGAAGTATTGGGGCGTGTGTTTCACCTTGTCCCACATCTTCTGCTGAATGGACATCGGGCGGGCCGCATCGTAGACTTTCAGACTGAGGTCGGGGCGCAGCTGCTTGAGCCGTTGCTGCGCCTTGCGGAGCGCACGCATGGCCTCCGGATGCAGGTAAGCCTCACGGAGATCGTCGTAGAGCACGGTGCCGGTGAAGTTGTCCGCACGGGCATACATGAGCGAAACGAAGATGGAGGGATCGGACGTCTGCACGTTGACAAATCCGCGGCGCGCCAACGACTGCGCCGTCGGACTCAACGAGCCTCGTCGGGCGGCCGGGACAGACTGGCCGGCAGCCGCATCGGGCAGAAGCAGAAGGCCGGCGAGAAGGGAGAAAAGGAATCTGAAATTCATACTGTCTGCAAAAATAGCAGAACTTTCGGAATATACAAAATATCGGTATCTGATTTTTGTACCTGCCGGGAAGCACGCCTCGGCACGGACTCTATGATCCGGACGGCGCCACGGGAAAAACCGGATAACGGGAGGGAAAGAACCGGGAGACGGTCCGTGAAGGGCCGGACAACGGTCCGTGAAGGGCCGGCTGGCATGTCGGGACATAACGAAAAATCCCCTGCCCCGCGGACTCCGGTCCACAGGCAGGGGATCTGTCTGGTCATCGAAAGGATGAATCAGTCGTTCAGCTTGGCCACTATGAACTCGCGGTTGAGGCGGGCAATGTTGGCAATAGACTCGTTCTTCGGGCACTCAGCCTCGCATGCGCGGGTGTTGGTGCAGTTGCCGAAGCCGAGCTCTTCCATCTTGGCCACCATGGCCTTGGCACGTCTGGCAGCCTCTGGACGTCCCTGCGGCAGGAGCGCGAGCTGGCTGACCTTCGACGAGACGAACAACATGGCTGATCCGTTCTTGCAGGCAGCTACGCAGCATCCGCATCCTATGCAGGTCGCAGCATCCATGGCTTCGTCGGCCTTTTCCTTCGGTATGAGGATCGCATTGGCATCCTGTGCCTGTCCCGTACGTACGGAAGTGTAGCCGCCGGCGGCAATGATCTTGTCGAAAGCAGTGCGGTCCACCATGCAGTCCTTGATGACGGGGAAGCCGGCCGAGCGCCAAGGCTCGACGGTGATCACATCACCATCATTGAAGCGGCGCATATAGAGCTGGCACGTGGTGGCACTCTGGGCGGGTCCATGCGCATGGCCATTGATATAGAGTGAGCACATGCCGCAGATGCCCTCACGGCAATCGTGATCGAAAACGAAGGGCTCCTTGTTGTCCTCGATAAGCTGCTCGTTGAGGATGTCGAGCATTTCGAGAAATGAAGTGTCACCGGGAATGTCCTTCATCTCAAATGTATCAAAATGTCCCTTGGCTGCAGGACCGTTCTGACGCCATACTTTTAATGTGAAAGAAATATTTTTATCCATTGTCTTTATTATTATTGATTGTGGACGATAGGTTACAATGAACGGGCTGCCATCAGACATGCCTGCTCCTCATAACATCCTTTTGACATCCAGTTACTTCTTATAATTGCGAACCTGAACCTTGATATACTGGTAGTCGAGCGGCTCCTTGAGCAACTCGGGGGCTTCATCATCAGAGCCCTTGTACTGCCAGCAGGCAACATACATGTAGTTTTCGTCGTCACGTTTGGCTTCGCCTTCCTCCGTCTGAGACTCCTCGCGGAAGTGACCGCCGCAGCTTTCGTTACGGTTCAACGCATCATAAGCGATCAGCTCACCCATCGTGATGAAGTCGCGCAGGTGGATGGCCTTGTCGAGTTCGACATTCAGTCCTTCCTTCTCACCCGGCACGCGGACACGCTCGTTGAACTCCTTGCGGATGTCCTTGAGCATCTTCAGCGCCTTGCGAAGGCTCTCCTCGCTGCGCGCCATGCCTACATAGTCCCACATGATGTGATAGAGTTTCTTGTGGATAGAATCCACGCTCTCGTCACCCTTGATGTTGTAGATGCGGTCAATCTCGGCCTGAACGGCATTCTCAGCTTCCACGAACTCGGGCAGATCGGTAGAGAAGCGGGGAACGGTGATCTGGTCAGAGAGATAATTCTGCATGGTGTAGGGGATCACGAAGTATCCGTCGCTCAGTCCTTGCATCAACGCCGAAGCACCCAGACGGTTGGCACCGTGATCGGAGAAGTTGCACTCGCCGAGGGCGAAAAGACCCTTCACGCTGGTCTGAAGTTCATAGTCGACCCAGATGCCGCCCATTGTGTAGTGGATGGCAGGGAAGATCATCATCGGGTTTTCATAAGGATTGACGTCGGTGATCTCTTCATACATGTCGAAGAGGTTGCCATATCGTTCTGCCACGCGGTCCTTGCCCAAACGCTGGATGGCTTCCGAGAAATCGAGGAACACGGCAAGGCCGGTGTTGTTGACACCGAAGCCCTTGTCCGTGCGCTCCTTTGCGGCACGCGAAGCAACGTCGCGCGGAACGAGGTTACCGAACGCAGGGTAGCGCCGTTCGAGGTAATAGTCGCGGTCTTCTTCAGGAATATCACGGCCCTCAAGGGTGCCGGCCTGCAGCTTCTTGGCATCTTCAAGCTTCTTGGGAACCCAGATACGACCGTCGTTACGCAGCGACTCGGACATCAGGGTCAGCTTTGACTGCTTGTCTCCATGTACCGGAATGCAGGTCGGATGGATCTGCACGAAAGCCGGGTTGGCAAACCAGGCTCCCTTGCGGTAGCACTGCATGGCTGCCGTACAGTTGCATCCCATGGCGTTGGTGGACAGGAAGTAGGTGTTGCCGTATCCTCCGGTCGCGATGCAGACGGCATGTGCAGCATAGCGCTCTAACTTCCCGGTCACCAGGTTCTTTGCAATGATACCGCGGGCACGGCCGTCAATGATGACCAAATCTTCCATTTCGGTGCGCGTGTGGAGCTCCACCTTACCGTTGTTCACCTCTTTCATCAACGACGAATAAGCGCCGAGCAGCAGCTGCTGACCCGTCTGGCCCTTCGCATAGAATGTACGACAAACCTGCACGCCGCCGAATGAGCGGTTGGCAAGCATGCCGCCGTATTCACGGGCGAATGGTACGCCCTGGGCAACACACTGGTCAATGATGCTCGCACTCACCTCGGCCAAACGATAGACGTTAGCTTCGCGGGCACGATAGTCACCACCTTTGATCGTATCATAGAACAAACGGTAGACCGAGTCACCGTCGTTTTGATAGTTCTTAGCTGCATTGATTCCACCCTGGGCGGCAATGGAGTGAGCACGACGAGGGGAATCCTGGATACACAAGTTGATCACATGGAAGCCCATCTCACCCAAGGAAGCGGCAGCACTGGCACCGGCCAGACCCGTCCCGACAACAATGATGTCGAGCTTGCGCTTGTTTGCGGGATTTACCAATTTCTGATGAGCCTTATAATTAGTCCATTTCTCGGCCAACGGGCCCTCTGGAATCTTAGAATCTATTTGTGTCATAATCTATTCGAAATGATGTTTTTTGATTGAAGAAATGTGAATTAAGCACAGCACATGCTGGGCGCAAAGCCTAACCAGAACGAAAGAACGAGGATCGCGTAGATACCCATCAGAATCGTTACATACACCAGACCGATGCACTGCCAACGCTTCAGCCAGATCTTACCGCTGACGCCTAACGTCTGCATAGCACTCCAGAAGCCATGGGAAAGATGGAACCAGATGGCAACAATCCAAATCAGATAGAGGATCGAGAAGACAGGATTGGAGAACGTATCCTGAATCCATGCGAAACCGTCCGACGGACTATGGGCGACCTGCATGCCTGTCAACTCGGCGAACATCATATGTCCCCAGAAGTTGTAAAGATGAAGAATCAGGCCCAAGAGGATAATGATACCCAGGACGAGCATGTTCTGCGAAGCCCACGAGACTTCAGGACGACGAGCCGAAACGGCATAACGCTCACTGCCACGAGCACGAAGATTCTGCGCTGTCAGTATGAAAGCGTAGACGATGTGGCATACTGCCAGAAAGGCAAGGCCAACAGTACCGGCTACCGCATACCAATGGGCACCCAGAAACTCGCATACAACGTTATACGCTTCTCCAGAAAAGAAAGCCGCAACATTCATGCAACAGTGGAACGTCAAGAATAGAATAAGACAAATGCCAGTGACTGACATTACCACTTTTCTACCAATAGGTGAATTGATTAACCACATAGATGATTTTGAATTTTAAATATTTAACTGATAAAAATAATTCAATAAAAAAGGGAGAAGCAATCATTGCGCTCCTATCCTTGATTCTTTCGGCTCCTGATGAATGATATTTTTCCCATGATCTATGGTGTGCAAAAATACTATATTTTAGTGATAAATCAAAGTAAAACCTATAAAAATTCGATTTTATTTCTTACTTTTGCGGAAAATAAAATATTGCATCATGGATTTTTTCTACGACGTCATCGTCATCGGGGGAGGACATGCCGGCTGCGAAGCCGCATGCGCTGCCGCCAACATGGGAGCAAGAACCTGCCTGATCACAATGGACATGAACAAGGTAGGGCAGATGAGTTGCAACCCCGCAGTTGGCGGAATCGCCAAAGGGCAGATCGTACGCGAGATCGATGCGTTAGGTGGGCAGATGGCAGAGGTAACAGATGCCACCGCCATACAATTCAGAATGCTCAATGTAGGCAAGGGACCGGCCGTCTGGAGTCCACGCGCGCAGTGTGATCGTGGCAAATTCATCTGGCAATGGAGATCCATTCTGGACCGCACGCCGAATCTTGACATCTGGCAAGACCAGGCAGACGAACTGCTCGTAGAGCAAGGCCAGGCTGTCGGCGTGCGCACGATCTGGGGCGTAAACTTCCATGCCAAAAGCACCATCATCACCGCCGGCACCTTCCTCAACGGGCTGATGCATGTCGGGCGACATCAATATCCCGGGGGAAGAAGTGCCGAACCGGCCGTCTACCACTTCACGGAAAGCATCACGAAATGGGGCGTCAGATCCTACAGAATGAAGACGGGGACTCCGGTCAGGATTGACAAACGCAGCGTACATTTCGAGGATATGACGCTCCAACCGGGCGAATCGGGATTCCATCAGTTCAGTTACATGGGTACGAAGCGCACCTTAAAGCAGCTTCCATGCTGGACCTGCTACACCAATTCCGAAGTTCACGAGACCCTGAGAGCACGCTTAGACGACTCTCCCCTATTCAACGGGCAGATCCAGAGCACCGGTCCGCGCTACTGTCCGTCCATCGAAACGAAGCTCGTCACATTCCCCGACAAGGACCAGCATCCGCTTTTTCTCGAACCGGAAGGTGAAGATACCAACGAGATGTATCTCAACGGCTTCTCCTCAAGCATGCCTATGGATGTCCAATTGGACGCCATTCACAAGATCCCTGCATTGCGCGACGCAAAGGTCTATCGTCCCGGATACGCGATAGAATATGATTATTTTGATCCCACTCAACTGAAGCATTCGTTAGAATCCAAAGTGCTGGCCGGCCTGTTCTTTGCCGGTCAGGTCAACGGAACAACCGGATACGAGGAGGCCGGAGGCCAAGGGATCGTCGCAGGTATCAACGCCGCCATCTACTGTAGTGGCGGATCACCCTTCATCATGCATCGTGACGAATCCTATATCGGCGTCTTGATCGATGACTTAACGACCAAAGGGGTCGACGAGCCCTATCGGATGTTCACGTCGAGAGCCGAATATCGCATTCTCTTACGACAGGACAACGCCGACTCGAGACTCACGGAGCGGTCTTATCAGACAGGATTGGCAACGCGGGAAAGATACGGATGGTGGAAAGAAAAGGAGGATGCGATCGGGAGAATCATCGATTTTTGCGACAATACACCGGTGAAGCCGGCTGAAATCAACAGTGCGCTCGAATCCGCAGACACATCTCCCATCCGGACGGGATGCAAGATCTCCGACCTCATCGGGCGTCCCCAGATCACTCTCAACACACTCTCCGAGGCCATCCCTGCATTGAAACAGATCCTCGAGACATTGCCCAACCGGCAGGAAGAAATTACAGAAGCCGCCGAAATACGCATCAAATATAAAGGCTATGTGGAACGCGAGAAACTCGTAGCCGACAAGATGCGTCGCTTGGAAAACATACGGATCAAGGGCCATTTCAATTATAGCGAACTGCGAGAGATATCCACTGAAGGCCGGCAAAAGTTGGAACGGATCGACCCCGAGACTTTGGCGCAGGCCAGCAGAATACCCGGCGTGTCTCCGAGCGACATCAATGTGCTGCTCGTACTGTTGAACCGGTAAAACCGCACCAACCCAACGCAGAGGATGCAGATTTGTTTCACGTGAAACAGAAGATTCGTTTTGATCAGCAAGCAGTTAGCTAAATGCAAAACAAAAGAACGACTCTGGGAAAGAAAAGAATTTGATTTGTCGATGAAAAGGAATTGTTTCTGAAAACAGCAAGAATGCCTTGAAAGATGTGAATAAATAATTTCACTCACCAAGAAGCACGATGCGAAGGGACAAAAAGACAAATCAGAAGTCTGCAGACAAACAATCATAAGATGCCAGATATAGCATCAAATAATTATGAACATATAACGACAAAGCCACAGATATACAACGGTGAAACCACGGGCATGCAGCAACGAGGCTACAGATATGTAATGACGAGACCGCGGGCATACAGCGATGAGACCGCAGGCATATCAACAAAAAGTCGCGTACGTTTAACAATGAGACCGCAGATATATCATGGCGAACCGACCGAGGCGTCATCAAAAGGTTGCGGGTGCATCATCAAGCGGCTGAGGAGATGCCGCCTGCCGCTCACAAAGGATAATTCCAAACGGAAGAAAAGACAGAAAAAGTCAACTAAAAATATAGAAATGAACAACGAAGTATTATTAAGAAATCTGCGATCCATACAGGATTGGCCGATCAAAGGGGTAAATTTCCGCGATGTAACCACACTGTTCAAGAGTGCCGAATGCTTGCGCCTGATCACCGACGAGATGTATGAGCTCTACAAAGACAAAGGCATTACGAAGATCGTAGGCATCGAAAGCCGCGGCTTCGTGATGTCTTCGGCCGTGGCATTGCGATTGGGCGCCGGCGTCGTATTGTGCCGGAAGCCGGGCAAACTGCCTTGCGAGACCGTCCAGGAGAGCTACGCCAAGGAATACGGAATTGACACCATCGAGATCCACAAGGATGCTGTCGACGAGAATGACATCATCCTTCTGCATGACGACCTGTTGGCGACGGGCGGCACGATGAAAGCTGCGTGTGACTTGGTAAAGAAGTTTCACCCGAAGAAAATATACGCCAACTTCATCATCGAGCTGCAAAGCGAGTTCCCGGAAAGCAGACTTCAGTTTGACAAGGATGTAGAGATCACCTCCATCCTGAAGTTTTAAGCATTGGCGAAACATTACTTAAGCAATGACAAAACATTCCCGAGTGACACAGACCGATCGGAAACTGGCCTCCCACAGGGGATGACAGGGCGGAGCTGCCCGAAGATGCAGACGGCCAAAGGACCGTTTCACGTGAAACAACAATTATCCTTTCGACAGAAAAAAGGGTGAAAGAAAGATGAACAGAGAAGACAACGAGAAGCGGCTTGCGTATCTCAAGAATATCGTAGCCAACATGCCCGAAAAGCCTGGAAGCTACCAGTTCTATGACGAGAACCATACGATCATATATGTAGGGAAGGCAAAGAACCTGAAGAAACGGGTCGCTTCTTACTTTCTGAAAGAGGTGGACCGGTTCAAGACGCAGGTACTCGTGAGCAAGATACGTGACATCAGTTACACCGTGGTCAACACGGAGGAGGACGCACTGTTGCTCGAAAACAGTCTCATCAAGAAGTACAACCCGCGCTACAACGTGCTGCTGAAAGACGGAAAGACCTACCCCAGCATCTGCGTGACCAACGAATACCTGCCCCGGATCTTCAAAACGCGCAAGATAAACAAGCAGTTCGGCTCCTACTATGGGCCGTATTCGAACTTGGCATCCATGTACAACATGCTCGACTTGATCAAGAAGGTATTCAAGCCGCGGCAGTGCAGGATGCCCATAACGAAGGAAGGCATCGAGCAGAGGAAGTATAAGCCGTGTTTGGAGTACCACATTCACAACTGCTTAGGACCGTGCGTGAGCAAGCAAAGCTACGAGGACTATCAGGAGAACATGCGCCAGATCAGGGAAGTGCTGAAGGGAAACACCCGCGAACTGAGCGAATGGCTCTTCGACGAGATGTCAAAGAAGGCCGAAGAGCTGAAATTTGAGGAAGCCGAAGCATTGAAACAGCGCTATCTCCTGCTCCAGAACTACGTCTCGAAGAGCGAAGTGGTCAGCCATACGATCAATGATGCCGACGTCTTCACCATCGTCGACGACGGCGGGAACAAGAATGCGTATGTCAATTATATACACGTCAAGAACGGCACGATCAACCAGAGCTTCACCTTCGAGTATAAAAGGAAGCTGGCGGAGACCGACGCCGAACTGCTCAACATCGCCATTCCGGAGATCCGAAGCCGCTTCAAAAGCACCGCAAAAGAGGTCATTGTGCCCTTCGAAATGGACTGGAAGTTGAAAGACGCCACGTTTTTCGTACCGCAAAGAGGTGATAAAAAGCACCTCTTGGAGCTTTCGGAGATGAACGGGAAGCAGTATAAGTTTGACCGGCTGAAGCAAGCCGAGAAGCTCAATCCGGAGCAGAAGCAGACCCACCTCATGAAGGAGCTGCAGGAGAAACTGCAACTTCCGAAGCTCCCCTATCAGATCGAGTGCTTCGACAACTCGAATATCTCGGGGGCGGATGCCGTCGCAGCGTGCATCGTCTTCAAGGCTATGAAACCGTCGAAGAAGGACTATCGGAAATACAACATCAAGACGGTGACCGGCCCGGACGATTATGCGTCGATGCAGGAGGTCGTGCGCCGCCGCTACAGACGGATCATCGAGGAGGACGGCACACTGCCCGACCTCATCCTGACCGATGGCGGAAAGGGGCAGATGGAGGTGGTCAGGGAGGTCATCGAGGACGAAATGCACCTCGAAATTCCCATTGCCGGATTGGCCAAAAACGAACGTCACCGCACCAACGAACTGCTTTACGGCTGGCCTCCTCGCGTCATCGGGCTGAAGACAGACAGCGAACTCTTCCACGTCCTCACACAAATTCAGGACGAGGTTCACCGCTTCGCCATCTCCTTCCACCGTGACAAGCGCTCCAAGCACGCATTGCACAGTGAGCTGGACGACATCAAGGGCATCGGACCCAAGGCCAAAGAAGCGCTCACGAAGGCCTTCAAGACCACCAAGAGGATGAAAGAAGCTGATATTCAAGAGCTTACAGAATCCATTGGAGCTGCGAAGGCGAAGATCCTTTTCGACCACTTCCACGCAGGCAATGAATCGTCCGCCACTACATAGGAACTCAGCCCGACGCCTCGAAAATATTGGATCATAAACACTCCTTTCTCAAAATAAACTGCTATATTTGCAACATGAGAATCGTTATCCAGCGTGTCAGTCATGCCTCCGTGACCATTGACGGATGTGAAAAATCACACATCGGCAAAGGCTACCTCATCCTTTTGGGAATCGAAAACACTGATAGTCAGGAAGATATAGATTGGCTGGCAAAGAAAGTCGTAGGACTTCGGGTCTTCGAAGACGAAAACGGCGTGATGAACCTGCCCATTGGGGAAGTCGATGGTGACGTCATCGTCGTCAGCCAGTTTACGCTCATGGCAAGCTATAAGAAAGGCAACCGGCCCAGTTGGCTGCGTGCCGCCACCCACGACATTGCAATCCCGCTCTACGAGGCCTTCTGCAAGACACTCGCTGAGCAATTGGGCAAACCGGTGGGAACAGGCGAATTTGGGGCTGACATGAAAGTGGAATTGCTGAATGACGGACCGGTTACCATTTGCATGGACACTAAAAACAAAGAATAAAAGCCAATGGAAGACCCGCACTACCGTCTCACAGCAGCTCTCATCGGCATCTGCTTTGACACGCTCTACGTAAAAAAGGGATTCAAAAAGACCGCCATCAGAACCCGCGAAGCAGCAGCCTGCTGCAGCATGGCCACCGCTCTATCATCGTCAACAAACCTAATTTGACCACTATGACAATAAAAGAAGCACAGGAAACTGTCGATCAATGGGTGCGCACCTACGGCGTGCGCTACTTCTCCGAACTCACCAACATGGCCTGTCTGACCGAAGAAGTGGGCGAGCTGGCACGCGTCATGGCACGCCTCTACGGCGATCAGAGCTTCAAGGAGGGCGAAAGCCCGAACTTAGGAGAGGAGATGGCCGACGTGCTCTGGGTGCTGCTGTGCCTCGCAAACCAGACAGGAGTGGACCTGACAGATGAGTTCAGCAAGTCGATGATGAAGAAGACTAAGCGCGACGCATCCCGTCATCGCGACAATCCTAAATTAAGAACATAAAACGCAACGATCATGACAGAAAAAAGCATCAAACACCTCCTCATGGAGGACAAGGCAAATGAAGCTGCCGAACAGTTGAGACAGAACAAATATGAAGCGGCTTTGGCCAAATATGACACGGCCCTCGACGATGAGGAAGTGAAGCAGGCCGTGGCAAAGATCATCGCGAAGAAAGTGCCGGAAAACGACACCGTGGACGTGAAAAAATTCCTCCTCGGAAGCGTCGAACTGACTTCGCTGAGCACGACCGACACCGAAGAGCATATCCTGGCCATGGTGGAGCGCGTCAACAGCTTCGCTCACGACTATGCCGAACTGCCACACGTAGCCACCATCTGCACCTACCCCAACTTCGCCAGACTCGTCAGCGAGAGCTTGGAGGTGGACGGCGTTGAGGTGACGACCGTGTGCGGCAACTTCCCCTCCTCACAGACGTTCATCGAAGTGAAGGTCGCCGAGACCGCCCTGGCAGTCAAGGACGGGGCCACGGAGGTCGATATCGTGCTGCCGGTGGGCAAGTTCCTCAGCGGCGACTATGAGGGCCTCTGCGACGACATCAGCGAACTGCACCAGGCATGTGACGGCGCACCGATGAAGGTAATCCTCGAAACGGGCGACCTCGTCAGTGCCTCAAACATCAAAAAAGCGGCCATTTTATCGATGTATGCAGGCGCCGACTACATCAAGACATCCACTGGCAAGGAGAAAGTGTCAGCTACTCCGGAGGCCGCTTACGTGATGTGTCAGGCCATCAGGGAATATTACGAGCAGACGGGCATACAGATCGGATTCAAGCCGGCAGGCGGCATCAACACCGTCCACGATGCTGTGACCTACTATACGATCGTCAAAGAAGTGCTCGGAGACGCATGGCTGACCAACAAATGGTTCCGCATGGGCACGTCGCGCCTGACCAATCTGCTCCTTAGTGAGATCATCGGCGAGGAGGTGAAGTATTTCTGATCGCCGCCTGAGCTCACACCCCCATTTACCATTCCTGCCCCTTCCCCGGTCCGTCATTCCGGCGAAGGGGCAGGTTTGCCATCATCCCATCGTCACCTTCTTCAATTATTTTAATCCGTTATATATCAACGGTTTACACGGAATCAACCATTCCGGTAAAACGCCGGTATCACGTGCCCTGCCGAAAGCTATGCTTTGGGCGGCCAAGAGCTATGCTTTCGGGCGCCCAAAGCATAGCTTTCGACCGCCGATATGATAGCTCTGCGCAGCGCATAGCATTCATGTCGAAAATCATAGTGATCAACACCGCATTCCGGGCAACCCACTGTGCGAATTTGCGCATGGATAGATATGGGATTCGTTCATGTAGAGCCGGGCAATGATCACTTCTCAACGGGATGCTGGGGCGGACATTCAGTGAGTGAATGTCGGTCAGTATTGCAGGCATCATGAGGGAGAATGTAACAATGAGCGCTTCGCAAGGAAATGCAGGGGCGGGCCTTGTGGACATCCGCAACGAACGAAGCAACCGCCCGCTACTGGTGATTGACAGATGTCCAAACCCCACTCCAACCGTAGGGGCGGATCTGCGTATCCGCCCGCAATGGACATCTCGCCTTCCCGTTATATCCATCACAAAATAAGCATTTCAAGCCTTTTCGATTGCGACATCAGGGATATGGATGGCTGAAAGGATCGGATCTCTCGTTGTGCCCTATGCCTCCGCTCCTTGCGGGCGGATACAATGACAACCCCGGCTTTTCATAGCAGAATTTGAATCAATATCCTACGGTTCATACTGGACCCGGCATCCACGGGGGGCTAAAACAAAAAAACGCGTGGAATCTCATGAATCCACGCGGCAAGAAAATCAGCTCTGGCGCTTGATGACGAAATCCAAATAAGCCTGAAGCGCCTGTTTGATCGACGGGTCGGGTATCATTTCGTCAATGTATCGCTGCGCATCTCGGTGGAAATCCCACATCCGCTGCGTGGCATATTCAATCCCCCCGTTTGCCTTGGTGAATGCGACCAAACGGCCGATTTCATCGGGCGAAATCTCATGATTTTTCACCTTGTGGGCCAAACGGATCATCTCCTCGTCACCGGTCGCATTGAGCGCGTAGATGACGGGCAGCGTCAGCTTGCCCTCAGCCATGTCGTTGCCGGTGGGTTTGCCGATCTCCGTCGAGTCATAATAGTCGAAGATGTCATCACGGATCTGGAATGTGATGCCGAGATCCTGCCCGAATTTCTGCGCGATGCGCACCTCCTCGTCCGTCGCGCCGGCCGATCTCGCCCCTATGCTGGCACAGGCTTCGAAGAGGGCAGCCGTCTTCCGCTTGATGATGTCATAGTAGACAGACTCGGAAATGTCCTTGTTCAGGATGTTCGAAAGCTGCAGGATCTCACCGTCGGAGAGCGTTCTGCCGAGTTCGGCGAGATAGCGCACGATGACCTCCGAATGGGTGTAGGAGATGTTGAGCAATGCCGTCGAGAGGATATAGTCGCCCACGAGCACGCTCACCTTGTTGTCGTAGAGCGCGTTGACGGATGCCTGACCGCGCCTTTCGCCGCTCTCATCGACCACGTCGTCATGCACAAGGCTGGCCGTATGGAGCAGTTCCAATCCGACGGCCGCATGCTGCGTGACCGATGAAATCTTGCCATAGTTGCGCGCAATGAGCAGAATGAGCATGGGACGCATGCGCTTCCCTCCCCTTTGCCGAATGTGGTAAAGAGCCTGCGAGAGCAGTCCGTCGGAATGAGTGAGCGCCTGATTGAAAAGCGCGATGAAATCGTTCAAGTCCGACTCGATTGGTCTTTGTATGAGGGACAAATAATCCATGCGAATCTGTTATTTGCTACAAATTTAAGGAATTTATCGGGAACTATGCAAAAAAATTAGTAATTTTACGCGATAAATCATTATTCTTATGGACAAACTGTTTCTATTGGACGCTTATGCGCTGATCTATCGGTCCTACTACGCATTCATCAAGAATCCACGCATCAATTCCAAGGGGCTCAATACATCGGCCATCATGGGCTTCTGCAATACGCTCAACGAGGTGATGACCAAGGAGATGCCCACGCATATCGGGGTCGCGTTCGACCACGGAAAAACCTTCCGCAACGACGCCTATCCTGATTACAAGGCCCAACGGGAGGAGACTCCGGAGGACATCAAGGCCTCCGTGCCGCTGATCAAGAAGATTCTCGAAGCCTGCAAGATCCCCATCCTGCAGGTCGATGGATTCGAGGCCGACGACGTGATCGGCACGCTCGCCGCGCAGGCAGGTGCGGCCGGCATCGAGACCTATATGCTCACGCCCGACAAGGACTACGGACAGTTGGTCCGACCCAACGTCTACATCTATCGCCCACGCCACGGCGGCGGCTACGAGACGCTCGGCGAGAAGGAATTGGAAGCAAAGTACGGCATCAGCTCACCGGCACAGGTCGTCGACCTGTTGGCGCTCATGGGCGACTCGGCCGACAACTTCCCCGGCTGTCCGGGCATCGGGGAGAAGACCGCCGTCAAGCTGATCGGCGAGTTTGGAAGCGTCGATGAGATCCTCCGACACACCGACCGCCTCAAGGGGAAGATGCGCGAGAAAGTGGAAGGGGCCGTCGATGACATCCGCATGAGCTACTTCCTCGCCACCATCCGCACCGATGTCCCGATCACGCTCGACCTTGCGGAGCTCCAAGTCGTATCACCCGACGAGGACAGACTGCGTGCCATCTTCGCCGATCTGGAGTTTAAGACGCTCGCAGACCGATTCCTGAACAAACGTGAAAATAAACTAAAGAACGACAATTCGCAGCTTGATCTCTTTGCAGAATTTACGCCCGACAGCCCAAAAGCTGCAGAAAACGCGAGTTTCAAGAACCTTCAGACAGTCCCTCATGACTATAAACTGATTGAAAAACAATCGGATAGCCAGTCTTTATATGACTTTTTAAGGACAAAAACAATTCTCAGTTTAGACACGGAGACCACTTCCACCAATCCCATTGACGCCGAATTGGTCGGATTGAGCTTTGCAGTGGAAGAAAATAAGGCATTCTATGTCGCCGTCCCAAGCAATCGTCAAGAAGCACAAAAGATTGTTAACATATTCAAACCGCTATACGAAGACCCTTCCATTCTCAAGGTCGGGCAGAACATCAAGTATGATTACGAGGTGCTGATGCATTATGGCGTCAAAATCCAAGGTCCCCTCTTCGACACGATGATAGCTCATTACCTCATCAATCCCGAGCTTCGTCACAACATGGATTATATGGCCGAGACGCTCCTCAACTATCAGACGGTCCACATAGAGGAACTCATCGGACCGCGCGGACGTGATCAGCGGTCGATGGCCGACCTTGCTCCGGCAGAGGTGTATGAATACGCCGCCGAGGACGCGGACATCACCCTCCGGCTGAAGAACGTGCTGGAGCCGAAACTGAAGGAGGTCGGCGCCGACGACTTGTTCCGCCAGATCGAGATGCCCCTGATACCTGTGCTGGCCGCAATGGAGATGAGCGGCGTATGCTTAGACACCGCAGCGCTGCAGGAAACGTCAGATATTTTCACACATCGGATGAACGATTACGAGGCCAGAATCTACGAACAGGCCGGCGAGCGCTTCAACATCTCGTCACCGAAACAGGTGGGCGAGATCCTCTTCGACAAGATGCAGATCGTCGACAAGCCCAAGAAGACCCGCACGGGACAATATGTCACGAGCGAGGAAGTGCTTCTCCAGCTCCGGCAGAAAGCCCCGATCATCGACGACATACTGAATTACAGGGGCATGAAGAAGCTCCTCAGCACCTACATAGATGCCCTCCCGAAGCTGATCAATCCACGGACGGGACACATACACACCTCCTTCAACCAGGCCTTGACAGCCACCGGACGCCTCTCCTCCTCCGATCCGAACCTGCAGAACATACCGGTCCGAACCGACGATGGAAAGGAGATCCGGAAGTGTTTCGTTCCCGAACCGGATTGTCTGTTCTTTTCAGCAGATTATTCACAGATCGAACTGCGCATCATGGCCCATCTTTCGGGTGATCAGAACATGATCGAAGCCTTCCGCGAAGGCTTCGACATCCACCGCGCCACGGCTGCCAAGATATGGCATGAAGACATCAACGCCGTCAGCGACACACAGCGCAAGAAAGCCAAGCAGGCCAATTTCGGCATCATATACGGCATCACCACCTATGGCCTGGCACAGCGCATGGACATCTCCAACACCGAAGCGCGCCAGCTGATCGACGACTATTTCAAGACCTTCCCGCAGGTACAGGCCTACATGGAACAGGCTAAGGAGACGGCACGCGACAAGGGTTACGCCGAGACCATATTCGGGCGCCGCCGCTATCTCCCCGACATCAATTCCAAGAACGCCACCGTACGCGGATTCGCAGAGCGCAACGCCATCAACGCCCCCATACAAGGCAGCGAGGCGGACATCATCAAGATCGCGATGATCCGCATCTTCCAGCGGTTCGAGCGGGAAGGCATCCGATCCAAAATGATCCTCCAGGTGCACGACGAACTCAACTTCTCCGTCTTCCCCGAGGAGAAAGAGCGGGTCGAGAAGATCGTCATCGAGGAAATGGAAAACGCCGCCTGCCTCTCCGTACCGCTCACTGCCGACGCCGGATGGGGCCGAAACTGGTTGGAGGCACACTGAATCCCCAGCCCACATCACCTCATCATCACAACCTTAAAATCATGAAACGCTACACGATCGTCATCAATTACCGTGACCGGAACACCATCTCCCAAGTCGAGGCCGACAGCGTGAGCGAAGCGCAGCATATATTCATGGACAATTATCACGCTGAAGGCGTGGGCGACAAAGCACGCCGGCAACTGAGCCTCGACATCGAAGACCCGCGATGGAAGGCCAGGCCTATCATGGAGACAGTCAACGCATGGAGGGCCGAATACTGGGTTAACAACGACTATATCTACGTCCATGCCGTCGAGACAGTACCCTTCCCCGAACCCGACGAACTGCAAGAACCAAGTACATTCGCCGACGGATTCTGCGACGGAGAGCAATTCCACCGCATCTCCCTGCGTATCGGACGGCTCGAAAAGCAGGCCGACCGGACGCAGCTGAAACACTTCTGCCTGCGCATCTGCAAACGTTTCCCCGAGGAGTATTATCCCATGATCAAGGCCGCCATGGCCTGCTTCTACCTCCATGAGTATGAGGAGATGCTCACCTATGCCCAAAACGCCTCCGACAACTGGCACGAAGACCCGCTCAACGTGTTCTGGCTGGCACTGGCATTGTATAAGAACGGCCGTTACGATGAAGCCATCCGGCAGAGCGACACCATCATCCGCGACGACTTCCGGTGGCTTACCTACGGCAAATACGGCTACGATGCCGACTACGCCTGGCAGCTCATCAACGACTGCAAAGCCATCAAGGGCCTCTCGCTTCTCGCGCAAGGAGACCCGGCAGGCCGTCCCTACCTCCTCCAATACCTGCATCGGGGGAAAGAAAAAGACTCCTGCTTCCGTAAGGCAGACATCCGCCGCCGGCTGTAGGCCGCCACACGCGTAATTCCACACCGTAAAGCCGGGCCGGCCGTAATGCCAATGAGGAGTTAGCAGCGTTTGGTGTTGCATGGCGGAAAATCCATTCATGATACCTTCTCAATGGAATGCCGAGGCGGGCCTTGTACCCGTCAGCAAGGGACAGTTTTTGGTCATCGGGCCTCAAAATCGCTCCACTTCGGCGGGCCTTGTGCCCGTCAGCAAACACGGAACGAACAATGTCGAAACGACACGTGTGCCTTTTCGGAAAACAAGGCACACGGGATGCCCGGCGCAGAGCATAGCTTTCGACGGCCGAAAGCTATGCTTTGGGGCGCCCGGAGCTATCATATGGACAGCCCATATGATAGCTCTGCGCCAGCCCCATCAACAGGGCCGATGCGACGGGTGTATTAAAAATCTTAAATTGTGCTATTATGTCAAAGTTTTAGGTTAAATTTGCAGTTCAAACGGATAGATCAGATTCATGAGCTTGACTAATCTTGCAGGCAGGTTTTTCCTGTCTCGGCAGAACGACTTACGGCAGTATCTGACCGGCGCAGTGCACATGCAGCAGGAGGTGCTGCAGCATCTTCTCGCCCGGGGGAAAGATACCGAATATGGCAGAAACCATCTCCTCGGCATGACGAGGGACTATGAGCAGTTTGCGAAAAACGTTCCGATCAACACGTATGAGGAACTCAAGGCCGACATAGACCGCATGCGGCACGGCGAGAGCGATGTGCTGTGGCCCGGACAGATCAGATGGTTCGCCAAGTCATCAGGCACAACCAATGACAAGAGCAAGTTTATACCGGTATCGGGAGAAGGCCTCCGCAACATCCACTACAAAGGTGGGTTCGACTCGGTAGCCATCTATCTCCGCAACAACCCATCGAGCCGGCTCTTCGACGGACGCAGTCTGATCCTTGGAGGAAGCCATTCGCCGAACTATAACCTATCACGCAGCATCGTCGGAGACCTCAGCGCGATCCTCATCGAGCATATCAACCCGCTGGCGAACCTTGTCCGCGTGCCCTGCAAGCGCACGGCCCTGCTGTCCGACTTTGAAGTGAAGCGCGAGCGGATTGCCGCGGAAACCGTCGGCAAAAACGTGACCAACATCTCCGGCGTGCCGTCCTGGATGCTCAGTGTGCTGGTCCGCGTGCTCGAGATCAGCGGCAAGCAGCATCTCGAAGAGGTATGGCCCAACCTCGAAGTATTCTTCCATGGAGGCATCGCCTTCGGCCCCTACCGGCCCCAGTTTGAGCGTCTGATCACGTCAGACCGCATGCATTACATGGAGACATATAACGCCAGCGAAGGCTTCTTCGGCATTCAGGATGATCCGGATGACCACAGCATGCTGCTCATGACCGACTATGGCATCTTCTACGAGTTTATTCCGGTCGACGAATTGGGAAGCGACGCCCCCAACATCGTGCCGCTCAGCGGCGTCGAGACGGGCCGCAACTATGCCATGGTCATCACCACCGACTGCGGCTTGTGGCGCTACATGATCGGCGACACCGTCCGTTTCACCTCCCGGGACCCCTACAAATTCGTCATCTCAGGACGCACCAAGTACTTCATCAATGCCTTTGGCGAAGAGCTGATCATGGACAATGCCGAGAAGGGACTTGCCTTCGCCTGCGAGCAGACCCATGCAGAGATCCTCGAATATACCGCCGCACCGGTCTACATGGACAGCAATGCGAAGTGCCGCCATCAATGGCTCGTGGAGTTTGCAAAGACACCTGAAGATCTCGGAGCGTTTGCCCGCATCCTCGACAGCAAACTGCAGGAGATCAACAGTGACTACGAAGCCAAGCGCTCTCATGACGTCACGCTGCAGCCCTTGGAGATTGTGCAGGCCCGTCCGGGCCTCTTCAACGACTGGCTGAAGCTCAAGGGACGCCTCGGCGGACAGCATAAGGTGCCCCGACTGTCCAATGACCGGAAAAACATTGAGGAACTCTTGGAACTCAATAAAGGGTAAAAAGGTAAAAGAGTAAAACCGCAAAAGAGACTGAAAGCTATAATCAGATATCCACAGAAGAGGTAAAACGGTAAAGGAGTAAAACCGTAAAAGAGGCGAAGAACCATAATGAGACAACTCAAACGACATATCATCACGCGCAGAAAGATAAACAATGCTTTATCTTCCGGCTTCCTTTGCCTTTCCGACTCTCATCGTAAAGCGCTCAAGAATATGAAAAGCGGCTTGTCCCTTTTTACCTTTTTGCCCCCTTACTCTTTCACCTTCAACCGGCCGAAATCTGCTTCCGCCCCTACCCTTCTTACCTTTTCACCTTTTTACCTTCTTACTTTTCTGCTCCTGCTCACCTCCTGCGCCCGCATGGGAAACCCTGATGGCGGCTGGTATGATGAGACTCCGCCACGCGTGCTCGGTGCCTCTCCGGCCGACAAAGCGACCAATGTGAAATCGCGCAAGGTGGAAATCTTCTTCAATGAGTATATCAAGATCGACAACGCAACAGAGAAAGTCATCGTCTCCCCGCCCCAGATCGAAGCGCCGGAGATCAGAGGTTTGGGCAAGAACATTAAGGTGGAGCTGAAGGATTCGCTCAAAGCGAACACGACATACACCATCGATTTCTCCGACGCAATCACCGACAACAACGAGGATAATCCCCTCGGCAACTATACGTACAGCTTCTCCACGGGCGACGCCATCGACACCATGGAGGTCTCCGGCTATGTGGTCAACGCGCAGGACTTGGAACCTGTCAAGGGCATATTGGTCGGACTCTACGACGATATGAGCGATTCGGCCTTCAAAAAGAAACCGATGATCCGCGTCGCGCGTACCGACTCGCGCGGCTATTTCGTTGTCAAGGGCATCGCGAAAGGCCGTTACCGCGTCGCCGCTTTAGCCGATGCTGACGGCGACTACGTCTACAGCCAGCGTTCGGAGCAGCTTGCGTTCTCGCATGACGTCATCATCCCGTCGTCCAAACCCGACATCCGGCAGGACACGATTTGGCGTGACTCTCTTCGAATCGACTCGATCGCGCGTGTCCCCTACATCCACTACCTGCCCGATGACATCACTTTGCGCGCCTTTACGGTACCGCTTACGGATCGCTACTTGGTCAAGTCGGAGCGCCGGGAGGCCAACCGGTTCACGCTGTTTTTCAGCTATGGCAGCGACAGACTGCCCCTCATCCGCGGCCTTAACTTTGATGCGGAAAAGGCGCTTGTCACCGAGACCACACCGAAACGGGACACCATCACCTACTGGATCAATGATACGGCGCTCATAAACCGTGATACGCTGCGCATGGAAGTGAGCTATCTCATGACCGACAGCATGGGCCAGCTCGTCAACAGGACCGATACGATGGAGATGCTTGCCAGGACTCCCTACGCCAAACGCCTCAAGGACCAGAAGAAGGAATATGACAAGTGGCTCAAGGACCAGTCGAAAGGCAAGAAGAAAGGAGAGCCCATCGACAGCGTGATGCCTGTCAAGCCGCTTGCTGTCGAGATCAGAGCGAAGTCCACATTGGCCCCCGACGAGAACGTCAGGGTCACCATGCCGGCACCGCTCACCGTCTGCGACACGTCCAAGATACATCTCTACGCCAAGCACGACTCGCTTTGGTACCAGTCAGTCTTTGAGTTTGTGCCCGACTCCATGGCCTCCCGGACCTACATCCTGCGTGGCGAGTGGCGGCCGGAGATCGAATACAGCTTGGAGATAGACAGCGCGGCGTTCGTGGACATCTACGGTCTCGCCTCGGCGAAGTCGAAGACCGGATTCAAGATAGGTGCCGACGGCGACTACAGTTCGCTGTTCATGACGATCACGGGGTTCGCCGGAAAGCCGATCGTCGTGCAGCTGCAGAACAAGCAGGACGCCACGGTCAAGCAAGTGAGCACGGCCAACGGCACGGCCGAATTCTTCTATATCACCCCAGGCACCTATTATGTCCGCATGTTTGTCGATGCCAACGGCAACGGCATCTGGGACACGGGCGACTATGACAAGGACCTCCAGCCAGAGGAAGTCTATTACTATCCGCAACCCATCGAATGCCGGGAGAAGTGGGATGTCACGCAGACATGGGACCCACTCGCACGACGCGCCTTCGAGCAAAAGCCCGGAGACCTCGTCAAGAACAAAGCCGACAAGAAACGGACCATACGCAGCAGAAACCTCGAAAGGGCCAAACAGAAAGGACTGCAATACATTCCGAAAATTTAAAAGATAAAGATATGAAACACCTTAAAATACAACTGCTCATCCTGACCATGATGCTCGCCGGCAAGGCAGGCGCACAGTGCTCGTTCAACAACGAAGCCTTCAAGTCGGGAGAATTCCTGTCTTACAATCTCTATTACAACTGGAAGTTCGTCTGGGTGAAAGCCGGGACGGCCTCGATGTATACCGTTCAGAGTCAGTATCGTGGCCAACAGGCCTACCGCGCCAGCCTCATCACGCGCGGAAACAACAACGTCGACCAGCTCTTTGTGCTGCGCGACACGCTCCTATGCTATTCTTCCCTCAATTTGGAGCCGCTCTATTTCCGCAAGGGAGCACGCGAGGGAAAGCGCTACACCGTCGATGAGGTCTTCTATTCCTACCCTGGAGGAGAGACCTCACTCCGTCAGCACCGCATCAGAAACGACGGTCAGCACGAGTGGAAGAATACGAAGTTCACCTACTGCATATACGACATGATGAACATCTTCCTGCGTGCGCGGTCGTTTAACCCTGAAGGTTGGCGCTCCGGACACGACATCGACTTCCCCATCGCCGATGGTAACAGCGTCGATCCGGCCAAACTTCGCTATCAGGGAAAGACCACCATCAAGGCCGACAACAATATCAAGTACCGCTGTCTGCGCCTCTCCTACATGGAGAAAGAAGACGGCAAGTACAAGCGCATCGTCGATTTCTACGTCACGGACGACAAGAATCACATTCCCGTCCGCCTCGACATGTTCCTCCGTTTCGGGTCTGCGAAAGCCTTTCTGACCGGCATGAAAGGCATCCGCAATCCCATTACGTCCAAACAGTAGGACCGCTCCCCGGCACGCGGGACAAAGGACCGGAAACACATAGGCAATCCTCCGCCCGAACCGCCCGAAAGCGATCCTTTAGAGAAAGCAGAACAGAGGCCCGCGCATATGATAGCTTTAGGCCGTCCATATGATAGCTTCGGGCACCCTATATGATAGCTTTGGACAGCCCAGAGCATAGCTCTGCGCCGGGCACTCTATACGTCCGTCTCCGACACACCGCAGAGACGGTCTCCACAGACCATGCGGAAGCCGCTGACAAAGCTCTCAAACAAGCGGTTTGCAGGGGAGATGCGCACCGTCCGGATCAGACTGACCGGCACTTCGATTCATATTGGCGGGCAGTCCGGATCAGGCTGACAGAAGGAACGGATCGGACGGAAGGATCGGGAAAATCCCGCCCGACGGACTCACCAAACGAACACTACTAAAATGAACATATCATGAAACGAATGGCAAGATTTTACAGCCTGGCCATGCTGCTGCTTCTTTCGGCGGGCGCAACAGCCACGGCTCAGGTGTCTGGACTCAACCGGAGCGACTTCAGCCGATACTGGCAGGTCGAGTCGGAATCACCTTCCGCCACCGTCACTTTCACCGGTGACACCTGCGAGATCACGGCTCCGAAAGGGCTGACGCTATGGCGCAAGGAGCGGATGCGCGGCAACATGACCATCGAGTATGACGCCATGGTAGTCGATGAGGGGCGTCCGGGCGACCGCCTGAGTGACCTCAACTGCTTCTGGATGGCATCCGATCCGAAAGCGAAGACCGTCTTCACCAGAGCCGCGGAGCGACAGGGCGTGTTCAACAACTGCTATGCGCTGCAGCTCTATTATGTCGGTTACGGCGGCAATCACAACACCACGACCCGCTTCCGACGCTATGACGGCAACACGGATGCCGCACATCGGCCCGCCATCCTGCGGGAATACCGCGACAGAGACCATCTCTTGAAGCCCAATCACTGGTATCACGTCCGCCTGCGGACGATGAACGGACGCGTCGAATACTTCATCGACGGCCGCCAGATCGTCGCCTACGATGACCCGAATCCGCTTACGCAAGGCTGGTTTGGCTTCCGCACCACCGCCTCCCGCACCCGCATCACCAACTTTCGCTATGCTCCCTCGCAGGCGGTCGACGTCCCCCTGTGCTGGATAGGCCGTACACCGTCTGTCGACACGCCCGTTTCGTTCGGCGTTCCCTTTGCCCGCGGCGAGGTCAAGGATGTCAGCCGGCTCTCGCTCGGCGTGCCTGCCGATGTCTGGGTCAATGCCCGTTGGCAGGACGGATCGGTCAAGTGGGCCGGCCTCTCGGCCGTGATCCCGGGCGGAACGAATGCGCTGACGCTCACCGAGGGCGCTTCCCGTCGGGCCACAGCATCCTCCAAGACGGGCCTGACGATCCGTGAGGAGGGCGCACAGCTCGTTGTCAGCACCGGAAAGATGACCTGCTGGATCCCCAAAGCGGGCATGCAGGTCATCGACAGCCTCTACCGGGGCGGCGTGAAGGTGGCCGACGGTGCTTCCTTGGTGGCCTCGACGCAGGACAAGCTGCAGGCCGACGACATCCGGCTCCACCACTTCACCGGCCGCATAGATCAGGTGCAGGTGGAGCGCAGCGGTCGCGTCTCGGCCGTCGTCAAGGTGTCCGGCCGCCTCAGCGACGGCACCCGCAGCTGGCTCCCGTTCACCGTGCGCCTCTCGTTCTTCGCAGGCAGCGACCAGATCAAGCTCGTCCACTCATTCCTCTACGACGGTGACCAGAACCGTGACTTCATCCGTTCGCTCGGCATCCGCTTCATGGTGCCCCTGCGCGAGGCCCTCTACAACCGCCATGTCGCCTTCTCCACCGGCGAGGGAGGCGTGTGGGCCGAGCCCGTGGAGCCGCTTGTCGGCCGTCGGTTGCTGGGCCGCGGACACAACTATCAGGCCGACCAGATGGACGGGAAGCGCGTTCCGGAGCGAGAAACGTTCGACGATGCCGGTCGAAAACTGATCGACGACTGGGCCAAGTGGGACGGTTTCCGCCTCTCGCAGCTGTCCGATGAAGGTTTCACCATCCGCAAGCGGGCCACCGGTGACAGACCTTGGATCGGCACTTACAGCGGCCGCCGCGCCGACGGATATGCCTTCTTGGGCGACGTGTCGGGCGGTCTGGCAGTCCAACTGAAGGACTTCTGGCAGTCCTACCCGTCGACGATCGAGATCGGCGGAGCGCGCCAGCCGATGGCTCAGATGACGGTCTGGCTCTGGAGTCCGGAGTCGGAGCCGATGGATCTGCGGCATTACGACGTCGTGGCCCATGATCTTCTGTCGTCCTATGAGGACGTGCAGGAAGGCATGAGCACGCCTTACGGCATCGGACGCACGTCCACCCTCTTCCTCACGGCATGCGAGCGCTACGGCGGCAAGCAGTCGGTCGTTCCGCGGGACGACGAGAACCGGTTCCTCCCCACACCGCAATATCTACACCAGAAACGGGCTTTCGGCATCTGGTCGCTGCCCGATTCGTCGACCGCAAACCGCAAGCGCATCGAGCAGAGATTGGATCAGTATATCTCATTCTATCAGCATGCCATCGACGAAAACCACTGGTACGGCTTCTGGAACTATGGTGACGTCATGCATGCCTATGATCCCGTGCGGCACGAATGGCGCTACGACGTGGGCGGTTTTGCATGGGACAACACCGAACTCGCCTCACCTGACTGGCTCTGGTACATGTTCCTGCGCACCGGCAGACAGGATATCTGGCGCATGGCAGAGGCCATGACGCGCCACAACAGTGAGGTGGACACCTACCATATGGGTGATATGGCGGGCTTGGGAAGCCGCCACAACGTCTCGCATTGGGGCTGCGGCGCCAAGGAATCACGCATCTCGCAGGCCGCCTTCAATCGTTTCTATTATTATCTGACCACGGATGAGCGCACCGGAGACATCATGCGCGAGGTCAAGGACGCCGACCAGAAGCTCTATCAGATAGATCCGATGCGACTGGCAGAGCCACGCGAGAAGTTCCCGACAAACGCTCCGGCGCGCCTGAGGATCGGTCCCGACTGGTTGGGATATGCTGGAAACTGGATGACAGAATGGGAACGGACCGGCAACAAGGCCTATCTGAAGAAGATAGAGACCGGCATGCGCTCCATCGCAAGCCTCAGAAACGGCTTCTTCACGGGCAATCTGGCCAAGGGATATGATCCTGCGACGGGCCGGTTGAACTATGACGGCGATCCCGAACGGCTGTCCACGAACCATCTGATGACGATCATGGGCGGCTTTGAGGTGATGATGGAGATGCTCGAAATGGTCGACGTGCCGGCCTTCAAGGCTTCCTGGCTCGACTTTGCGACGCGCTATAAGGAGATGGCAGCCAAGGTCACGCACAGCGGTTTCCCCGTCCGGCGCCTGCTGGCTTATGCGGCCGCGGCCAGCAAAGATCCGCAGAAGACCGCCGAGGCATGGCAGGATCTATGGGGAAAGTCGGATGCCGGCGGTGAGATCAGCAATGAGATCCGTGTCCTCATGCCGCCGCTCGTGCCGCAGAAGAAGCTCGAATGGCCTCGCGTATCGACCAACGACGCCGCCCTCTGGAGCCTTGACGCGATCTATATGATGGAGGTTCTGAAGGACAGATGAGGTCCCTGACACGTGAAGTGTGAAGTGACGGGCATTGCACGGGCCGCTTGGAGCGATGCGCAATGAATCCTCACTTCACACTTCTATTTTAACGTAGATCAATCGTCTGTGATCTGTTTGATATCCTCCAAGCTGACATTGCCGAGGAGGTTGATGATGCTGACTTCGTCCTTTTCTACATTCAGCAGGGCGAATTCATTCTTTCCGCGGCCGCGCGACTTCATGTAGATCGTCGTACGTTCACCGTCCGAGTTGGCCTGCATGACGATCTCGTAGCGTTCGCGCCTGTAGATGGCGGCGGCATTGTCGGCGATCGTCCTGACCATCGACGGCCGGTCGCAGTTGAGGATCTGCAGCCGGTCGAGCTTGGAGACGATCTTTCCGATGTTTTTCGGGCCCACCCGGAGGTTGGGCATCATCCGGAACATGGCCTTGGAGATGAAGACCGTCTCGACGCCGGGGGTGTTTTCATATTTGCTGAAGAGTGCGTCCTGGGCACGGCCGACAGTGACCGTGAGGGCGATCAGCAGGATGAGGAGGATGCGTTTCATATCATTGTGTTGCTTTTTCCATTGTGTTGAGACCTTTGTGGATGCTCTGTGAGAACTTGAGGAGTGCCCGCTCCGTCTCCGCGTAGGCGTCTGCAGGATCGGAGTAGGTGTCCTGCGGCACCGTGCAGGCGTTGCGGAGCTGTGCCGTGGAGCGCTGTTCGCCACGCTCATTGAGGAACGTTCCGAGCGTGAAGAGGAGCACGACGGAGGCCGCGATGGCTGCTGTCTGTCGGAGAAAGACGATGCGCGAGGAACGGGCGGCAGTGCGCTCGACAGCGTTCCATCCGTCTATTTGGCGTTTTAAGCGCTCCTGGAGGCCTTCCGGAACATCGGTGGGCAGATCATACAGTTGATCAAAAAGAAGCCTGTCAGCGGTCATTTCTGCGGGCAGACGGCCGTCATGGAGCAGCTCATGCAGCCGTTTCTCCTCGGCGGAAGTGGTCTCTCCGTCATAGAAACGGTCGAGCAGGGTTCGCAATTCGTTTGTTTCGTTCATGTCATTGTCGGTTGAAGTGAGCTCTGACAGCCTTTCGTGCGCGGCTCAGGATCACACGGGCGTTGCCTTCGGTGATGCCTGTGCGCGCGGCGATGTCGGCCAGTTCGAGTCCCTCGATGTCCTTGAGGGTGATGATGAGGCGCTGTGTGTCGGGCAGACGGCTGATCAGTGTCTTGATCTGGGCGGAGAGATCGGCCTGCTCGATGGCCCGACTGATGTCTTCGGAGGATGCTAACGGCAGCTCTTCAGGCGTGGAATGGCTCTCGCGGAGTGCCGTGAGGCGGAGCCGGTCACAGTGGATGTGGCGCAGAAGCGTGGTGGCATAGGCGTCCGGACGGTCGATGCGGCCTATCCGCTCGCGCCGTGTCCACAGGCGTAGGAATGCTTCCTGCACCAAGTCCTCGGCCTCCTGGCGGTTGCCCGTGAGGCGCATGGCCACGCCATACATCTGCGCCGCGACCGGCAGGAACAGGGTTTTGAACTGCGAGGCATTCATCGTGGGCGGTTTGTTTACTTCGTACTGAGGTTGTGGAGCACCTTTGGGTCGATGTTTCCGAAGAGCTGTATGAGCGCCGCAGTGCCGTCCTCGTCGGTGATGAAGAGCACCATTTCACGGAGGCGGTTGCCGTTCGGCTTCGTGTAAACTGCCACCTGAGTAGTGCCTTTGGCTGCTTTGAGAAACTCGCCGTAGCCTTCCGCCTGCCACGGAATGCGGATATTGGCAAACCGCCGGCTGACTTCGCTGCTCACACTGTCGAGAATCAGCACGCACAGAGAGTCCACGTCGGTCCAGCCGCCGTCCATTTTCAGCAAGCCGTCTATCTCCATCGGCCCGTCGCCGATGGTCATCTCCTTCATCTGCTGCTTGTCGGCGTGCAGGTAGACCACACCCTGTTCGGCGCGGAAACGGTTGATGACGTCACTCACACTTTGTGCCTTGAGGGTTGCGGACGCGAGCTCGGCAACCAGTATCAAGATAATCAGTCTTTTCATTTCCATTCATTTTTTCAGTTCACGC